>NZ_DJDV01000019.1:0-41622 GCF_002431195.1 Sphingobium sp. UBA5915
ACGACGCTCTTCCGATCTCCGGCGGCGGGGCAGCGTCCACCTGCACCACGGTCGCGCCGGCCGCGATCCGCTGATAGCCCCAGTCGCGCGCCTGGCGCAGCGGGCGGGTGCGCACGCGGCTGGCCTGCACCACGCTGTCCACCATCTGCGGCGCGATGGCGCCGGACCCCTGCCAGTTGCCAAGCCCGCCATCGCCATGGGTCAGGCCCAGCAGCGCAGGGACCGTGCGGGACAGCGCATCGCCCAGAAAGAGCGGTGGCTTTTCCCGGCGCACGTCATAGACGGCGCGCAGCATGGATAGCGCCATGATCGCCTCCATCTGCGCCAGCGGCGATCGCGACACGATGCCGCCATCGGCATGGATGCCACTGTCGATCGCGCGCTTGAGCCCCGCCTCGCCAAATTGCCTGCGGGTTTCGCCCCCCGGGATCAGCAGCCCGGCCGCGATGATCGCGCACCAGGCGACGATGCGCGGCAGGCCCATCGGCGCCTTGTCCGCGCCCCGATCCAGATGCCGGGCGGTGCGGGCGATGCAGTTGAGCACCAGCGAGCGATAGACGAGGTCGCTGGACGAGAGGATGAGCGGCGCGTGCGCGGTCCAGAACAGCAGCCGCCAGCCGGCATTGTCCGCCCGCCAGGCCGGCTCGCTGGGCGTTTCGGCATGGACCGCCAGCCATTTGCGCATGACGCCTTCGGCAATCGGTGCGCCCTGTTCGCGCGAGGCGCTGACCGACAGGTCGCGCAGCCAGCGGAAGCCATGCAGATAATCGGAAAAGGCCGGCCCCACGCCCGGCCGGGCAAAGTCCAGCCGGTCGATCGGCAATTTCTGCCCGCGAAACAGGAAATAGCCCGCGCGCATCGCCGCCCCGGCGCGGCCGTCGCCGACAATGTCGTCGTCGGGCACGGCCAGCAGCTTGAGCGGATATTTGCCCCGCAGCCGGCGACCGTGGATCGGCGTCTTCCAGCTGAGCAGATAGACGTGGTGCGCAATCTTCTGCGTCAGCGACAGCCCCTTGTCATCCGCGACGCGGATGAGGCGCTTGCCCTGCTCGATGCCGTCCGCGCCCTCTTCGGGCGGCAGGTCCTGGCCCGAGCGGGTCGACAGGCGTCGCGGGTCGCTCACCCGCCCCGCAATTGACGGATATTGTCGGCATAGGCGCTCTGGCCGCCGCGGAAGGTCGCGGTGCCGGCCACCAGAACGTCGGCGCCGGCTGCAATGGCCCTGGGCGCGGTATTGAGGTCGATGCCGCCATCGACCTGAAGGCGGATGTCGCGCCCCGACTTGTCGATCATCTTGCGGATCGCCTCGATCTTGCGCAGTTGATTTTCGATGAAGCTCTGGCCGCCGAAGCCGGGATTGACGCTCATCACCAGGATGAGGTCGACATCATCGATCAGATAGTCGAGCATCTTTGCCGGGGTGCCCGGATTGAGCACCACGCCCGCCTTCACGCCCAGCGACTTGATATGCTGGACGGTGCGGTGGATATGCGGACCCGCTTCGGGATGGACGGTGATGATATCGGCCCCTGCCTGCACGAAGGCGTCGAGATACGGGTCCACCGGCGAGATCATCAGATGGACGTCGAACGGCTTTTGGCTGTGCGGGCGCAGCGCCTTCACCACGGCAGGACCAATGGTGATGTTGGGCACGAAATGCCCGTCCATGACGTCGATATGGATCCAGTCGCAACCGGCTTCGTCGATCGCGCGCACTTCCTCGCCAAGGCGCGCGAAGTCGGCGGACAGGATCGAGGGTGAGATAAGGATGGGATGGGTCATTAACCCCCCGCCTTAGTGGCGCGCGGTGCGGGAGGCAACGGCGATTTTCCCGACCGTCCGGGCCGATCAGGCCAGGAGCCGGAGGCCGGGTCAGAGCATGACGAAAATGGTCGGATCGAGCCGTCGCGAGGCGGGCGCGCCATGAGGCAGCAATTGCTTGACGCCATGCAGGCCGACAACCTGTTGCGCGGCGTCGAGCACGGGCGCTGCGATCAGCCGCATCGCGCAGCGACCCTGGCCATCGGCCTGATTGATATCGACATCGAGCGTGAAGCCGCGCTTGTGCCGGATCGCATAATCGCGCAGCCGCTCCATGGGTTCGCGCGATTCCGGGGTATAGAGCGACACGGCCAGCGGCCGCGACACGTCGAGATCGCGCTCCAGCCCGAATATGTCATAGACGCCGGCGGTCCATTCCAGCCGGTTGTCGGTCAAGTCGCATCGCCACAAGCCCAGCCCGCGTTCCGCCAGCGCCGCGTCGTTGCGGGCAATGTGAGGGTCCAGCAACACCGGGGCAAGATGCGCGCGCAGATCATAGAGAGGCCAGCTATGGTGAAGGGGCAATGGCTCGATCGGGCGCATGGATGAACCTTGGGCTGGTGGAAGGGATTCTGTCGCAGCCTTACGCCATCATGGTTAATGCTCAGTGTGCGCGCCTGACAAGCCGGGCGATGAAGAATCCATCCGTGCCGCCCGCGCTGGCGAGCGTGTCGGGCAGGGTGCGCAGCCAGCCCTGCGGGTCGGGCGCCATTCCTTCGGGCAATTCGCTGGTTGCGATCGGGTCCCGCGCAAAATCCGGCCGGGCGTCAAGGAAGCGGGCGATCTGATCCTCGCCCTCCGCCTGTTCGAGCGAACAGGTGGCGTAGACGATGCGCCCGCCCGGCGTCAGCCAGTCGGCGGCGCGCGCCAGCAATTGCGCCTGCAACTCGGCAAGGTCCGCGATCTGGCGCAAGCCGATGCGGTGCAGGACGTCAGGATGGCGGCGATAGATGCCGGTTGCCGAACAGGGGGCGTCGAGCAGGATGGCGTCCACTGGCGCGGGCGGTTGCCACTGGCGCAGGTCCGCCGCCACGATGTCGGCGGCAAGCCCCGTGCGCGCCAGATTTTCGGACAATCGCTCCAGCCGTTTCTTCGACTGGTCGACGGCAATGACCCGCCATCCGGCGGCGGCCATTTGCATCGTCTTGCCGCCCGGCGCGGCGCACAGGTCAAGCGCCTGGCGGCCATCGCCTTTGCCCAGCAGCCGCGCGGGGCAGGCGGCGGCGATGTCCTGCACCCACCAGGCGCCCTCGGCAAAACCGGGCAGCGCGGGGATGGCCCCGTTGCCGTCAACGGGATGGGCGGGCAGGCGGACATGGCCGGGCGCGAAGGATGCGCCGTCCAGCGCATCTGTCCATCTCGCTGTCTCGCTCGCGTCGCGCAGGGTGAGGTCCACCGGCGGGCGGACGGCATAGGCATGGGCCGCCGCCTGCGGCATCGCTGCGCCCCACTGATCGCTCCAGCGCGCAAGCACCTCGGCGGGCAGGGTTGGCGGGTCGGGCAGCACGGGGTTACTGCGCGTCACCGTGCCGAACACGCCATGGACCAGCTTGCGCGGGCCGCCATCGACTAGCGGCAATGCGGTGGCGATCGCGGCATGGGGCGGCGTATCCATCCGCAAGGTTTGGGCGAGCGCGATGCGCAGCACCATGCGCGCCTTTGCATCGTCTGGCAGGATCTGGCGGGTTGCGCCGTCGATCAGCGCGTCGAGATCGGGCAAATGGCGCAGCACTTCGGCGGCGATGGCGTGGGTGAGCGCGCGATCCTCCCGCGGCAATCCCTGCGCCGCGCCGTGCAGCGCCAGTTCGAGCGGCTCGCCCCGGCGCAGCACGGCGTCCAGCAGCAGCAACGCCGCGCGGCGCGCTGGCAGGCCGGGGACATCATCGGGACGGGGGCGGGACGGACGGGAAGACGGACGAGGGGGCATTGGCGGCCCCTACGCCCTTTCGCCGTTAAAGAAAATGGGAGACGCCTGCGCCCAGACTGAGAACCAACGCGATCCAAACCAGCACGCCGATCCACAAAGCCAGCCAGTCCGAGCGTCTCGGCTTTGCGCGGCTGCCCTCAGGCACAATACGGAGCGAACTGGGAATCCGCTTCGCTCCCAGCGTGGACACTGCAACGGCGCGCCGCCCGACGCCGTGAAAAAACCTGGCGCTATGCCGAGAAAAGATCTGTTTGACGGTGAGGTCGACAGCCAGTCCACCGACTTGTCGAACAACAAATCCGGCGGCTTCGGCCGGAATATCGTCGATCATCAGCGCCCGTGCGGATCAAGCGCGCTGCGGCGGCGCGGAGGCGTAGGGGTGGAAGCGATCGGCGACAGGGCCGAGGCGCGGGAATCGGCAATCGGCGTGGGCGCGGTTCCGTCACCCGATCCCATGTCGCTGGCGATGTCGTGGAGCGCGGCGATGCGCTTTTCGGTCGCGGGGTGAGTGGAGAAGAGTTCGCTGACGTGGGTCGGTACGATGTAGAGCTGCGCCGTGGCAGGGTTGCGCGCGACGACCGGGTTGGGAATCGCCTGCGCAGCGCCGGAAATCTTGGCGAGGGCGGAGGCGAGCGCATGAGGATTGCCGCTGATTTCCGCGCCGGCGCGATCGGCGCCATATTCGCGCGTGCGGCTGATCGCCATTTGCACGATCATCGCGGCAAAGGGCGCGACAATCATCGCAAGCAGGGTGGCGAGGATGTTGCCATGGCCTTCGTCGCGTCCGCCGCGAAAGAAGAGGCCGAACTGCGCCAGCATGGAAATGGCGCCCGCGATGGTCGCGACCATCGTCATGATGAGCGTGTCGCGATTCTTCACATGGCCCAGTTCGTGCGCCATGACTCCCGCCACCTCGTCGCGGCTGAGCATCGCCAGCAACCCGGTAGTGGCAGCGACAGCGGCATGGTCTGGATCGCGCCCGGTGGCAAAGGCGTTGGGCGCGTCCTGGTCGATCAGATAGACGCGCGGCATCGGCAGGTTGGCCCGCTGCGCCAGCTGCTGCACCAGCCGGTAGAAATCGGGGGCGCTGCGTTCGTCCACCTCGCGCGCATTGTGCATTTTAAGGACGATCTTGTCCGCGTTCCAGAAGGTGAAGAGGTTCATCCCCGCCGCGACCAGGAGCGCGATCACCGCGCCGCCGCTGCCGCCCAACGTGTAACCCAATGCCATGAACAGCGCCGTCAGCGCCGCCAGCAACATCGTCGTCTTGATGCCGTTCACTTGCCAAATGCTCCTTGCCCGCCCAGATAGCGGGGCAGAGATGAATATGGGGTGGATCAGCGCTGCTCGCAATTGCCCGCCCCCAATCGAAAGGCCGCTTCATGGGAACCTTCAACGGCAAGCGTCCCGCGCATGTGACGCCGCCCAGGCATCTGTCTAAAAGCCCGCCGGTGCCCGAGCCCGATCCGATCGACAATCCGACCCCGCATGACGAGGCGATGAGCCCGGTCCGCTATGGCGACTGGGAGCGCAAGGGCATTGCCATCGATTTCTGAGCGACCGGCGATCCTTGGAAAGCTGGGACACGCGCACGATTCGCCGCCCTTCCTGCACGGCTGCCGGTGATCCGTGCGGCAGAAGCGAGGAGCATGACGCCCCGACACTGGCCTCGCGCCTTTGCGGGGTGCAGGACTCAGCCTCATAAAGGAGACTATGGGGCGTGGGTGTGCATCTTGTATCTGACGTAAATGTGAAACCGGTTTCGGATTATGCGCCGGAGGATGCGGCGCTGCTCTGTTCGGTCGGGCGGCTGATCTGCGCCTGGACCATGCTGGAACAGAGCCTGGAGGCCAAGGTCGGGCTGATGCGCGAGGGCATGGGCGATGTGCGCACCGTGGGCGCGCGCACCCGGCCCAGCATGTCCAAGCTCATGACCGAATTGCGCACCATGGTTGCCATGCGCGACCGGCGCAACGCCAGCGCGCTGATGGAAATATCGGCGATCGAGCGGGACATGCAGCGGATCGACCGGTTCCGCGCGCTCATCATCCAGGGGTTTCAGCAGCCCGAGGCTGGCGGCTTTGCCTGCCGCGATCCGCGCAATAACCGGATTCATGTTTCCCTGGATCAATTGGACAGCGAAATTTCCGCTCTGGAGGAGGTCGCGCAGAGACTTCTGGCGGTGTGATGCGTTAGGCGTGCGCAAATGCTTGACCTTTGCGGCCGCGCCCGCGAAGTCAGGCACGTCTTTCCGCGTTGCAGCGAGAATGGAGCAGCATGTCCAACAAGCCTATTCGCAAAGCCATCTTCCCCGTTGCCGGCCTTGGCACCCGGTTCCTGCCGGCCACCAAGGCCGTGCCCAAGGAATTGCTGCCCGTCGTTGACCGGCCACTGATCCAATATGCGGTGGACGAGGCCCGCGAGGCGGGCATTGAGCAGATGATCTTCGTCACCGGTCGCGGCAAGGGAGCGATCGAGGATTATTTCGACATTGCCTATGAAACCGAGGCCACCCAGCGTGAGCGGGGCAAAGACCTTGGCGCGCTGGAAGGCACGCGGCTGATGCCCGGCAACGCCGTCTTCATCCGCCAGCAGGAGCCGCTGGGCCTGGGCCATGCGATCTGGGTCGCGCGCGAGATCGTCGGTGACGAACCCTTCGCCATCCTGTTGCCCGACGAATTCATGAAGGGCGCGAAGGGCAATGGGTGCCTCAAGCAGATGGTCGATGCCTATGACAAGGTTGGCGGCAATCTGGTCTGCGCGCTGGAAATCCCGATGGACGAAACGCCCAGCTACGGCGTCATCGATCCGGGCGCGCGGGACGGCATGCTGACGCAGGTCAAGGGGCTGGTTGAAAAGCCCAAGCTCGGCACCGCGCCATCCAACCTGATCGTGCCGGGTCGCTATATCCTGCAACCCGAGGTCATGAAGATCCTGGAAACGCAGGACAAGGGCGCGGGCGGGGAAATCCAGCTGACCGACGCGATGGCATCAATGATCGGCACCCAGCCCTTCCATGGCGTGACGTTCGAAGGGCGGCGTTTCGACTGCGGGTCAAAGGCGGGTTATATCGAAGCCAATCTGGCGCTGTCGTTGGAGCGCGAGGATCTGAAGGACCATATTCGCGCCTTCGCGCAGCAGGAACTGGCGCGCTAGAGGGCGCGCGGGCTCAGGAGAGCGCCAGTGCGCCATGCAGCAGGATGGCCAGTCCGCTGACGGCGATGGCGCTCCCCAATGCCCGCTGGGCGGGGTTCACCATGCGACGGATGGGAAGGGCGATGCTGTGTTCGATCCTGGACATGTCGATGATATAGGCGCGGTGATGGCATCGGTCGCGTCGATTATATCAGTCAAGATAATCGTGTGAGGCGATTACAGCGTCGACACCATATGGCCGCCGTCGACCACAAGTTCCGTGCCAGTCATATAGCGCCCCGCGTCCGAGGCGAGCAGCAGCAGGGCGCCGTCCAGATCCTCAAACTGGCCGACACGGCGCTGGGGAATGCGCGCCACCATCGCCTGGCCCGATTTGCTGGCGAGGAAACCGCGATTGATGTCGGTTTCGAAATAGCCGGGGCAAAGCGCGTTTACGCGGATGCCCTGGCCCGCCCATTCCAGCGCCAGCGCGCGGCTGAGCTGGACCACCCCCGCCTTGGCCGCGGAATAGGCGGCAAGATAGGTCGACACGCGCAGGCCCAGGATCGATGCGGTGTTGACGATGCTGCCGCCCTGCTGCGCGGCGACCATGGCCCGTCCGGCCGCGCGCGCGACGCGGAAGACGCCGGACAGGTCGGTGTCGATCACATCGCCCCAACTCGCTTCATCCATGGCGAGCGCCGGGCCGCCCTGCGCCACGCCGGCATTGTTGATGACAATGTCAAAGGCCGGCCGGTCGAACGCGGCGTCCACCGAGGCGGGATCGCGCACGTCGATGCGCACGCAGTCGGCCTGTGCGCCCGTTGCGGCGATCTCGGCTGCCACGGCCTCCAGCCTGTCGGGCCGGCGCGCGGCCAGCGTGACCGCGACGCCGTGGCGCGCCAGCAACAGCGCGAAATGCCGGCCAAGGCCGCTCGACGCGCCGGTGACGAGCGCGCGCTTACCGTTCAGATCATCAAAGATCGCCATGGCTGGTCCCCCGCCGGATCAGAAGGGGACTTCGTCGTCCAGATCATTGTCGAAATTGGGGCTGCCCGCGCCGCCGCGATTGCCGCCGCCCTGTGACCGGTTGCCGCCGCCATAGCCGCCACCGCCCGATCCGCCGGACGCGCCGCCGAAATCATCATAATCGCCGCCGCCAAAGCCGCCCGATCCGCCCTGCCAGTCGCTCACGCCCTGCGAGCGGCCGCCGCCGCCGCCGCCATAGCCGCCACCTTGACCGCCACCGCCCGGCGCGCCGTCCAGCATGGTGAGCACAGAGCCGAGGCCCTGGAGCACGACTTCGGTCGTGTACCGGTCATTGCCCGACTGGTCCTGCCATTTGCGGGTGCGAAGCTGCCCTTCGATATAGACTTTGGAGCCCTTGCGCAGGAAGCGTTCGGCGACGCCGACAAGCCCTTCGGAAAAGATCGCGACGCTGTGCCATTCGGTGCGCTCCTTGCGCTCCCCGGTCATGCGGTCCTTCCAGCTTTCGGACGTGGCGATGCGCAAATTGCACACCTTGCCGCCATTCTGGAAGCTCTTGACCTCCGGATCGGCGCCCAGATTGCCGACCAGAATGACCTTGTTGACCGAGCCTGCCATGTTACCTCCGATAGATTGATCGGCCGTTATAGAGCGCGGCTCCAGCCCTTCAAGCGTTAAGCCAGACCTAAAGCCGTGGCGGTCCAGTAGGTCACGCCCGCCGCGACATAGGCGAGGGTGAAGAGATAGCCGACCATGAACAGCGGCCATTTCCATCCGTTGGTTTCCCGCCGCGTCACCGCAATGGTGGAAATGCATTGCGGCGCGAAGATGAACCAGGCGAGGAAGGCAAGCGCAGTTGGCAGCGGCCATTGCCCCTTCAGCCGGTCGCCCAGGCTCTGTTCCAGCGCGGCTTCATCATCGCCCGCGTCGATCGAATAGACGGTGGCGAGCGCCGACACCGCGACTTCGCGGGCCGCCATGGCCGGGATCAGCGCCAGCGATATGTCGCGGTTGAAGCCGATCGGCTCCAGAACGACATTGAGGCCACTGGCGACTCGGCCGGCGATGGAATGATCGACCTGGCTGGCGGGATCGCCGTCGGGCACGCGTGGGAAGCTGAGCAGCAGCCACAGGATGACGGTAGAGGTGAAGATGATCGTCCCGGCGCGCTTGAGGAAAATCACAGCGCGTTGCCACAGGCCAAGCAGGACGTCCTGCGGGCGTGGCCACTGATATTTGGGCATTTCCATGAGGAAGCTGCCGCTCGCGCCCTTGGTCACGGTGAGGCGCAGTATCAGCGCGACGAACATCGCGCCGACGATCCCCGCCAGATAGAGGCAGAAGAGGACAAAGCCCTGAAGCCCGATGCCAAACCCGATGTCGCGGGCCGGGATGAAGGCGCCGATGATGACCGCATAGACCGGTAGCCGCGCCGAACAGGTCATCAGCGGCGCGATCAATATGGTGGTGAGCCGGTCCTTGGGATCGGAAATGGTGCGGGTCGCCATGATGCCGGGAATGGCGCAGGCGAAGGAAGACAGAAGCGGGATGAATGCGCGGCCAGACAGGCCGACCTTCGCCATGATGCCATCCATCAGGAAGGCGGCGCGGACCATATAGCCGGTCGCTTCGAGCATCAGGATGAAGAAGAAGAGGATCAGGATCTGCGGCAGGAAGACGACCACCGATCCGACGCCGTTGATGACGCCATCGACCAGAAAGGAGCGCAGGATACCGTCGGGGAGGGCATCGCGGACCAGCGTGGCGGCGGCTTCGGCCAGACCCTCGATCATTGCGATGGGCGCTTCGGACCAAGCATAGACGGCCTGGAACATGACGAACAGCAGTGCAAGCAGCAACGCAAGGCCGGCGAGCGGGTGTAGCGCGACACGATCGACGGCGGCGGTCAACCGACGCGATGGGGTTTCGCGGATGATGCCTACGCGGGCGATGCGCCGCGCTTCCTGACGGGTGGCCTCGAAATCACGCGGGGCGGAGGCCGGGGCGCGATAGGGGGGGGGCGCGCCGTTCAGCAGCCCTTCCATTTCGGTACGCAGATGGTCCAGGCCGCGCTTGCGCACCGCCACGGTGGCAATGACGGGTACGCCCAATTCGCGGGACAGGGCGTCGGCGTCCAGCTCCAGCCCGTCGCGGGTGGCCAGGTCCACCATGTTGAGCGCGACGATGGTCGGTAGGCCCAGCGCGATCAGTTCGAGGGCGAAGCGCAGATGATTGTCGAGATTGGCGGCATCCACGACGATGACCAGCGCATCGGGCCGTTTTTCGCCGGCCTGGCGCCCCATGACGACATCGCGCGTCACCTGTTCATCGGGACTGGCGGGGTCGAGGCTGTAAGTTCCGGGCAGGTCGACCAGTTCGAGCGGCCGGCCGTCGGCGAGCGAGAGGCGGCCTGCCTTGCGCTCCACGGTGACGCCGGGATAATTGCCCAGCTTCTGGCGCGCGCCGGTCAGCGCATTGAACAGCGCGCTCTTGCCGGCATTGGGATTGCCGACCAGAGCCACCAGCGGCAGGGCGCTCATACCCCCAACTCCGATCCGAGAGTCTCCGGTCCCGTGCGCACGGTGACGGCGGCGGCATGGGCGCGCCGCATCGCGATCGTCATGCGACCGACGCGGCAGGCGATCGGCCCGCGGCCGAGCAAGCCGCCATGGTGCAGCGCCTCTACGCTGGCGCCTTCGCACAAACCGAATTCCCGCAGCCGCTGGGCGTCGCTGGCAGGCAGGCTGGTCCAGTCGATCAGGTCGACATAAGCGGGTTGGCGCAGCGGCAGGTCAGTCAGGCGCAAGGAGAGACACTCATCAAACGATTTTGCGAGTGACTATCAATACCGATGCGCGATGGCCAGCATAATCGATTGGGGGACCCGATCAGATGGCGGGATAGCGCAGGCGACCCACGAACCGGGCGAGGCTGAGCCGCTCGCCACCACCGGCGTTGCGGAATTTCGCCTTGGTCTTTTCAAAGCGCATCACATCCTCGACCCGGCGGGCAAGGAAGGCGCGGCTGTCGGCATGATCGGCGCTGTCGTCATTGACGAAGACGAGCAGGGTAGAGGCGTAGACGGCCGATAGCGTCATGCGCTTTGAATAATGGTTGAGGTCCGTGGTGCTGTCACCCGCCGCCCGCCACATCGCGTCGGCAGCGCGCCAGCCGAGCTTGCCGGCCTGCACGACATGGGTCGGCGTCGCCAGGATCGCGAGCGCCCGGCGCAAGGCGTCCCGGTCGGAGGCGAGCAGGGCCAGCCGCGCTTCGACCAGCGCGATGATCCTGCGGCGGATCGAGAGGGCCGACAGACCTTCGGCGGGAAGGGCGTCCAGCATGGCCGCGTCGATGCTGGCAAACCACGCGTCGATCATGCCCATCGCGCCATCGGCAAAGGCGAGCTGCGCAATATCGACGTCCACACCCTTTTCCTGCGCGGCCATGGCCACTGCCTGTGGCCGCCAGCCGTCGAAGGCGGCGTGACGGGGGACGGCCGGCGCCAGCAGCGCGCGGATTTCGTCAAGGGTGAGGTCCTGGGTATCGCTCATGCCGCCAATCTAGGACGCGCGCGCACGGCGCACAACCATTTGCCGGGCCGTTCGTTAGCCAGGGTTCGAGGAAAAGACAGCGCCAAGGGTTGAAGCGGGGCAAAGCCTTCCCCACGTGGCGGGACGCATCCATCTTGGTTTCAATATGAAACCAATGTGACGAAGGAGATTGTTTGAGTGACCAGCCTGTTCGATCCTATCCAGCTTGGCGCGATTGCCGCGCCCAACCGCATTCTGATGGCGCCGCTGACCCGCGCCCGCGCGACCCGCGATCATGTGCCGACGCCGCTGATGGTCGATTATTATCGCCAGCGCGCCTCGGCCGGCCTCATCATCAGCGAAGCGACGGGCATTTCGCGGCAAGGGCTGGGCTGGCCCTATGCGCCGGGCTTGTGGAGTCAGGAGCAGGTCGAAGGGTGGAAGCCGGTCACTGACGCCGTGCATGAGGCCGGCGGTCGCATCGTCGCGCAGCTGTGGCATATGGGCCGGCTGGTGCATCCGGCCGTGACGGGCGAAGATGCCGTGTCGTCCAGCCCGATTGCAGCGCCGGGCCATGCGCATACCTATGAGGGCAACAAGGATTATCCCACGCCTCGCGCGCTGGAGGTTTCCGAAATCCCGCATTTGCTTGACACCTATGCTCAGGCGGCCCGCAACGCGATCGCGGCCGGGTTCGACGGCGTCCAGATCCATGCCGCGAACGGCTATCTGATCGACGAATTCCTGCGCGACGGCGTCAACCAGCGCAGCGACGACTATGGCGGCAGCGCGGACAATCGCGTGCGGTTGCTGCGGGAAGTGACCGGCACCGTCGTCGATGCGATCGGCGCCGACCGGACCGCGGTGCGCCTGTCGCCCAATGGCGAGACGCAGGGCACGGACGACAGCGACCCGGCAAGCCTGTTCCCGGTCGCGGCGCAGGCGCTGGATGCGCTGGGCATCGCGTTTCTGGAACTGCGCGAACTGACACCGACCGGCACCTATGGCAGCAGCGAGGTGCCGCGCCAGTCGCCGCTCATCCGCCAGCATTTCAAGGGGCCGCTGATCCTCAACAGCGATTATACGAAGGCCAGTGCGCAGGCCGCGATCGACAGCGGGGTAGCGGACGGCATCGCCTTTGGCCGGCCCTTTATCGCCAATCCCGACCTGGTTGAGCGGCTGCGCATCGACGCGCCGCTCAACGAGTGGAACCCCAAGACCTTCTACACCCAGGGGGCGGAGGGCTACACCGACTATCCCGCTTTGGAAAAGGTGGCGTGAGATGAAGAGGGGCTCCTGCGACGGAGCCCCTTTTTTTCCGCTTATGCCCCGAAGCGGTCGCGCAGGGTCAGCATGGCGATGGCAGCCTTGGCCGCTTCTCCGCCCTTGTCCTTCTGATCGGGGCGCGCGCGCACCAGCGCCTGCTCCTCATTTTCGACGGTCAAAATGCCATTGCCGATGGCGATACCGTCCATGCTGAGCGCCATCAGGCCGCGCGCGCTTTCGTTCGACACCACTTCGAAATGATAGGTTTCGCCACGAATCACGACGCCGATCGCGACAAAGCCGTCATAGCGGCCGGTCTCCGCGGCCATCGCCACGGCACCGGGAATCTCAAGCGCGCCGGGCACCGTCACCACCTCATAGCGGTGCCCCTGTTCGTCCAGCGCCGCCTTGGCCCCTTCGATCAGCAGGTCGTTGAGATGGTCGTAGAAGCGCGCCTCGACGATCAGGAATTTGGCCATGTCGATAATCCTTACACTGTGATCGAACGCTGCCCAACCACGGCCAGGTCATAGCCGTCAAGCGCGACCAGACTGTGCTGGCTGTTGGTCAGCAGGATCATGTCATGCACGCCCAGTTCCGCGAGCAACTGCGCGCCCACCCCATAGTTGCGCAATTCGTCCATGTCGCTGGGCAATGCGCCCTTGGCGGCATAGCGCAGGATCGACTTTGACAAGAAATCGCCTTCGTCCGAACCGGTCAGCAGGACGACCAGGCCCGATCCTTCGTGACCGATGAGTTCCATCGAGCGAGCGAGCAGGTCGTTGCGTTTGCCTTGCGCGCCATAGATATCGTCCATCAGCGACAGCTGGTGCATGCGCACCAGGGTCGGCTGGTCGGGCAGGACATGGCCCTTTTGCAGCACCATCTGTTCGGTGCGGGTCGCGCGATTGTAGAAGCTGATCGCTTTCCATTCGCCGCCCCATTTGCTGGTGAAACTGGTTTCGGCGCGGCGTTCGACCATATGGTCGTGGCGGCGGCGATAGGCGATGAGATCGCGAATGGTGCCGATTTTCATCCTGTGCTTGCGCGCGAAGGGGATGAGGTCGTCCAGCCGCGCCATGGTCCCGTCATCCTTCATCACCTCGCAGATGACGCCGGACGGGTTGAGACCGGCGAGCCGGGCCACATCGACCGCCGCTTCGGTATGACCGGTGCGCACGAGCACGCCGCCATCCTTGGCGACCAGCGGGAAGACATGGCCCGGCGTCACGATGTCGGTGCGCCCTTTCGACCCGTCGATCGCGACGGAGATGGTGCGGGCACGGTCGGCGGCACTGATGCCGGTGGTGACTCCCTCGCGCGCCTCGATCGATACGGTGAAGGCGGTTTCATGCCGGGTGCCGTTGTTGCGGCTCATCAGTTCCAGGCCGAGATGTTCGACCCGGTCGCGCGTCATGGCAAGGCAGATGAGCCCGCGCCCATGAGTCGCCATGAAATTGATCGCATCGGGCGTCGCCATCTGCGCGGGAATGACGAGGTCGCCTTCATTTTCCCGATCCTCGTCATCGACCAGGATGAACATGCGGCCGTTGCGCGCTTCGTTGATGATTTCCTCGGGGCTGGCGAGCGCGGTGCCGCCTTCGCGCTTCAACAAATAGGCTTCGAGCTTGCCCAGCGTGTCGGCCGTGGGATTCCAGTCGGCTTCGCCCAGCTTTCGCAGGGAATTGGCGTGCAGACCGGCGGCCCGGGCAAGGCCGGAACGGGACATGCCGCCTTCCGTGACCAGATTGCGGACGGTATCGAGAAGCGCGGACGACATGGCAGGACTCCATTCCCTCTTTGGAATGGTCCCTATATCACACTACAATGTGATAAATTCAAGAAGCAATCACATTACGCCCGACCGCAATGCCTGCATTCGATCGAGATAGCGCGCGAGCACGTCGATTTCGAGATTGAAGGCGCGCCCATCCTCCAGCCGATCCAAGGTCGTGGCGGCGGTGGTGTGGGGAATGATGTTCAGCCCGAAATCCACGCTGCCGTCGGGCTGATCCTCGACGCTGTTGACGGTGAGCGAGATGCCATCGAGGGTGATCGACCCTTTGGCGGCCAGCGCGGCGGCCAGCGCCTGTGGTGCGCGGATGACGAGGCGGATCGAATCGCCTTCCGATTGCGCGGAGACAAGATGGCCCACGGCATCGACATGGCCGGTCACGATATGGCCGCCCAGTTCATCGCCGACCTTGAGCGCGCGTTCCAGGTTGAGCCTGCCGCCCTGTTGCCACAGCCCGGGCGCGGTGCGCGAAACGGTTTCGGCCGACAGATCGACCGCGAACCAGTCGTCGCCCTTGTCCACAACGGTCAGGCACGCGCCCGAACAGGCGATCGACGCGCCGATTGCCACGCTGTCCATGGCATAGCCACAGCCGATGACGAGCCGCAGATCACCGCGCTGCTCATGGCTGCGGATGGTGCCGATGTCGGTGATGATGCCGGTGAACATATGCCTTGCCCCGCTAAGCAGAATGGGAAGGTCGCTTAAGCGTTGCGAACCCGCTCGTAAACCTCCAGCTTGTCGACGCCCAGCGTGCGGCCATCCATCAACCGCCAGCGGCCATGCGCCTGGGCGAGGTCGCCAAGGCCGATGTCGCCGATGCCGGCCAGCCCGTCGCCGATGAGGATGGGCGCGCGATAGAGCAGCAGCCGATCAATGAGGTCGGCGCGCAGAAAAGCGGCCGCGGCGCCCGCGCCGCCTTCGACCAGCAGATGATCGACCCGATCAAGCGTGGCGATTTCTTCCGGTGCGCCGATTCGTTCCCAATTGCCAGGCGCTGGCCCGCGCGTCAGCAGCAGGCGGCGGGGCGCGCGATCCTCCAGGCCCGGCAGCCGCACATCAAGTCTGGGCGCGTCGGCGCGCAACGTCCCGCCGCCGACCAGGATCGCGTCATGGCGCGCGCGTTCCAGATGCGCGTGGGCGCGCGCCTGCGGGCCGGTGATCCAGCGGCTCGACCCATTGGCGAGCGCGATCCGGCCATCGAGCGACAGGCCGAGTTTCAGCGTCACATGCGGCCGGCCGAGTGTCTGGCGCAGGACGAAACCTGCCATGGCGGCCGCCGCCTCGTCGGCCAACAGCCCCATCTCCACCGCAACGCCCCGATCGCGCAGCCAGGCCGCGCCCTGCCCGTTCGTCCTGGGATCAGGATCGCGCAGGGCGATGACGACCCGCGCGACACCCGCGCGCGCCAGCAGGTCGGCGCAGCGCGGGCCGCGCGGGCTGAGGTGGAAACAAGGTTCCAGCGTCACATAGGCGGTAGCGTCGCGCGCCTGCTCCATCGCCTGGTCCAGCGCCTGCGCTTCGGCGTGGGGCCGGCCGCCCTTTTGCGTCCAGCCGCGCCCGACCACGCGACCGTCGCGCACGATCAGGCAGCCGACATTGGGATTGGGGGTGGACAAGCCGCGTCCGCGCCGCGACAGCGCGATCGCCGCAGCCATGTAGCGCCGGTCGTCGGCGGGGACGGGCGGTTTCAGGGGCGGCCGATCCCCGCCGCGCCCGGAGTTGCCGGCGTGGCCTGTTCATCCGATTCGGCCTTTACCAGCCGGTCATCGAGCAGTTCGTTGATCGCCTTGACGGCTTGCTTGCGTTCGGCGGTGTTGCGCTTTTCCTCCTCGCGCCATTCGATGCCGAAGGCGTCGGCATAGCCCTGCATCCGCTTTTGCTGGCGCACCAGCGCGGCTTCGCGCTTGGCGAAGTCGATCTTCTGCTGAAGGATGATCGCGGCGTCGGAGCGGTTGGCGTCCCAGCTTTCGACATAGATGATCTTGTTGCGCGTGGGCATGGTGTTGGTGTTCGCATCGATCACGAAGGTCCATATGATGACCCAGGTGATCGCCACCGACAGGCCGAGCAGCGGCCATTTATGCTGACGCTGCTGACGGAAATAGCTCCAGAAATCGCCAAGCGCGTTCTTGGGGGAAACGGGACGGGGGAAGATCGCCATGCCGTCTCTATACGCCAAGGGCGGGACGGATGCAAAAACTGTCCGCCTGGACGAGGATGTGTCGGACCCCGCGCCATCGCGCGTTGCCGGACGGAAGCGCCATGCCCGCACTGCGTGACGCTGCGTCGCCAGCCCTCGACCTTCTCGATATCCGTCATGCGGCCCTGCGCGTTGATGCTGACGCGCACTGTGTCCTGTGCCTTACAGCAGCGTGTCGATCGCGTGTATGGCTAGTCCGACCAGCCCGCCGACCAGCGTGCCGTTGATGCGGATATATTGCAGGTCGCGCCCGACCGCATGTTCGAGGCGCGTCGTGACCGTCCCGGCGTCCCATCCGCGCACGGTATCGCTGACCAGCCGCACGATCGCGTCGCCATAGCTTGCGGTCGCGCCCACCGCCGCGCGGCGCGCGAAGCGATTGATGACGAGGCGCAGCCGCGCCTCCTGTTGCAGGGTCGCGCCCAGCGCGCGCAGAGCCTCGCCCAGCCGTCCGGCCATGGCGCGACCGGGATCGCGCACCGCGCGCAGCAGTCCGGCCCGCGCCTGTTCCCACAGGCCGTCGATCCAGCGCTGCATCGCCGGATTGTCGAGTATCTCGTCGCGGACGCCCGCGACCTTCGCCTGCATGTCCAGGTCGAATTGCAGATCGAAGGCGAGTTTCGCCATGCCCTCTTCCGCCTTCAACCGCAGGGGATGGCCGGCATCCTGCGCCATTTCGGCAAGCAGCTTGCGCAGGCCCGACAGGATGGCGTCGGCCAGATTTTCATCGAGGCCCGTCCAGCGCAGCACCTTGCCTGCGCGCTCATGCACCATCTGGCGGATGAGATGCTCGTTCGCTTCGAGCGTGCGGTCGGCCCAGTGGATGATGCCATCCATGACTGGGCCATGGCGGCCGTCGCGCATCGCCGCCTCGATCGCCTGTCCCGCGAGCGGCGCGATGTTGATGCCGCGCAGCCTCTGGCCGATCGCGCCCTTGACCATGCCGCCCAGCCGTTCCTGGTCCAGCGCTTCCAATATGTCCGCGATCAGGCGCGACGCCCCTTCGCGCAAGCGGCCGTCGCCGCCCGACGGGCTGGCCAGGAAGCGCCCGGCAGCCGCCGCCACGTCCATGTGCCGCATTCGTCGCGCGACCACGGCGGGGGTGAGGAAATTGTCGCGCAGGAAGATGGCGAGCGTATCGCCGATCCGGTCTTTGTTGCGCGGGATGATGGCGGTGTGCGGGATCGGAAGGCCCAGCGGATGACGAAAAAGCGCCGTTACCGCGAACCAGTCGGCCAGGCCGCCCACCATCGCGGCTTCGGCAAAGGCCTGGACAAAGCCGATCGCGGGATGGAGATGCACGGTCGCGCGGGCCAGAATGAACAGCAGCGCCATCGCGACCAGCATGCCCGTCGCCACGATCCGCATGCGCCGCGCGGGATGGGACGCAGGGGCCAGGGGTGATCGGGGCGCGGCGAGCAACTTCATGGGCGGGAAACGGTTACGCGGCCGTTTCGTTCAGGCAAGCCTCTCTTTTGGTCGAACAGCCACTGCCGCCTGGCTGACCAAGCTCATTCGGCGGGCGCATGGCCCGGCACCGGCCGCCCGTCATCACCGGGTTTGTAGGTCAGCAGGCCACGGCCGAGGCGCGGACCGACCCAGCTTTCCAGACCGATCGCCAGGCTGAACACCGCCGGCACGATGACCAGCGTCAGGATGGTCGACAGGATAAGGCCGCCGATCACTGTGATTCCCATGGGCGCGCGCCACGCCGCGTCGCCCGACAGCGACAGGGCGGTGGGCACCATACCCGCGACCATCGCGACCGTGGTCATGACGATCGGCTGGGCGCGCTTGTGGCCGGCATCGATGATCGCTTCCTTCTTGGGCACGCCCTTTTCCATTTCCTCGAGCGCGAAGTCGATGACGAGAATGGAATTCTTTGCAACGATGCCCAGCAGCATCAGCAGGCCGATGAAGACGGGCATCGACAGCGGTTGCCCGGCGACATGCAGCGCCAGCGCCCCGCCAAGCGGCGCCAGCAACAGCGAGCCAAGGTTGACGAAGGGCGGCATGATCCGTTTGTACAGCAGGACCAGCACAGCGAGCACCAGCAACACGCCCGAAAAGACGGCGATCACGAAATTCTGGAGCATTTCCAGCTGCCATTTGGCGTCGCCCGCATTGATTTTCTGCACGCCCTGGATGCGGCCTTCGTTGATCGCCTTCATCGTCGGCAGCGCGTTGATCTTGGTCATCGCCTGGCTGGTGACGAGGCCGGGGGCAAGGTCGGCGCCGACCACGATGCGGCGAATCTGGTTGTAGCGGCGAATCTGGGTTGGCCCGGCGCCAAAGCTGATATCGGCCACCACGCGCAGCGGCACGGTGCCGCCCGACACGGTGGGAACGGGCATGTTCTGGATCGTCGACAGGTCGCGCCGGCTGTCTTCGGACAGGGACACGCGGATCGGGATCTGACGGTCCGACAGCGAGAATTTGGCGACATTCTGGTCGATATCGCCGATGGTGGCGATACGGATCGACTGGCTGAGCGCCGCCGTCGTCACGCCCATGCTGGCGGCCAGGTCCATGCGCGGCTTGATGATGATTTCGGGCCGCTGCATGTCGCCCTGGACGCGCGGATCACGCAGTTCCTTGAGGCCCTTCATTTCCCCGACCAGCTTGTTGGCGGTGCGTTCCAGCAGCGCCGGATCGTCCGATCCGAACATCATGATGACGTCGCGACCAAAGCCGCCACCCGATTGCGACTGGAAATTGACGCGCGCGTCGGCGATCGTCTGGAATTTGGGCGCAACCTTGCGTTCCCATTCCACCGACGTCATCGGCCGATCCTTCTTGAGCGTCAGAAAAATATCGGCGCTGGTCGGATTGATGTCGGCAAAGGCGGCTTCGACCGTCTGTGTGTCGGCCGCCAGCATGTCGGCGACCTTGCGCGTGATTGCGGTGGTCTGTTCAAGCGTGCTGCCCGGCACGGTTTCGATCTTCACCTGGCTGAAATCGGTGTTGATCGTCGGCTGGAACGTCATGGGCAACGTGGCGAAGGCGGCGATCGTGGCGATGAAGGCCAGGATGCCCGCGCCCAGCGTCCAGACGCGGTGGTCGGTGAAAAAGCCCGCCAGATGATTGCGCACGCCGCCGCGTGCGTGGCGCGCCTTGGCCTTGCGGTCTTCAAGCGACCAGCGCAGCACGCCCATATAGCGATCCATCATCCAGCCTTCGCCATGGCTCGCTTCTCCATGGGCCTTGAGGAAATAGGCGGCGATCATCGGGGTGATGAGGCGCGCCACGGCAAGGCTCATCAGCACGGACACGACTACCGTCATGCCGAACTGGATGAAGAACTGGCCGGCAAGGCCGGGCATAAGCGCGACCGGCAGGAAGACCGCGACAATCGCCATGGTGGTGGCGAGCACGGCGAGGCCGATCTCGTCCGCTGCGTCGATCGAAGCCTGATAGGCGGATTTGCCCATGCGCATGTGACGCACGATATTCTCGATCTCCACGATCGCGTCATCGACCAGCACACCTGCAACCAAGCTCAGGGCGAGCAGCGAAATGCCGTTGAGCGTAAAGCCCATCATGTCCATGAACCAGAAGGACGGGATAGCCGACAGGGGAATGGCGAGCGCGGAAATCATCGTCGCGCGCCAGTCGCGCAGGAACAGGAAGACGATGACGACCGCCAGCACCGCGCCCTCGATCATCGCCGACATGGCGCTGTGATACTGGCCGCGCGTATATTCGACGCTGCTGTAAAGCTGCTTATACTGGACCTTGGGATTTTCCTTCCTAAGCTGGTCCAGCACCTTCATCGCTTCGTCATAGACGGTGACGTCCGAAGAACCCTTGGCCTTGGCGATGCTGAAGCTTGTCACCTGACGGCCATTCATCAGCGACAGGCTGCGCTGTTCGGCATACATGTCGCGCACGGTGGCAAGGTCCGCCAGCTTGACGGTGCGGCCACCGGAAATGGCGATCTGGGTTTCGCCCAGCGCGGTTGCGTTGCGGGCATTGCCCAGCACGCGGATCGATTGTTCGGCGCCCGCGATTTCGGTGCGGCCGCCTGCCGAATTGATGTTCACCTGTTGCAGTTGTGCGTTCACCTGCGCGGCGGTGATGCCATAGGCCTGGAGCTTGGCGGGATCGAGGATGACGCGGATTTCGCGGCTGACGCCGCCGCCGCGATTGACCGCCGCCATGCCGCTGATGCTCAGCAGGCGCTTGGCGATGGTGTTGTCCACATACCAAGACAGTTCTTCCAGCGTCATATCGGTCGCTTCGGCGCTGAAATAGGCGATTGGGCCGCCATCCACGTCGATGCGCTGGACCTGCGGTTCCAATATGCCCTGTGGCAGGTCGCTGCGGATCTGATCGACGGCATTCTTGACGTCGTTGACCGCGCGATCGACCGGCGTGCCGATCTGGAACTGGACGTTGGTAAGCGACTGGCCTTCGGACGCGAAGGAGGTGATGTCCTCCACCCCGCTGATGCCACGGACGGCGGCCTCGACGCGTTGGGTGACCTGCGTTTCCAGCTCGGTCGGTGCGGCGCCCGGCTGAACCACGGTGACGCTGACCATGGGGAAGCTGACGTCGGGATTCTGGTTCACGTCCATCCGCATGAAGCTAACGACGCCCGCCAACACCAAGGCGGCGAACAGCACCAGCGGCGTCACCGGATTACGGATCGACCATGCGGAAATGTTGCGAAAATTCATGACGCGCTTCCTTCACCGACCGCCCACCTGGCGCCCGCTTTGTCTGTCCTTGCCGGGCCGGGATCGGCCCCGTCGCCTCAGCGGCCCTTCGCCATTTCCGGCTTCACCTTCTGCCCCGGCGTCAGGAAGGCGCCGGCCGACGTCACGATCTTTTCCGCGCCGGTGATGCCGCCGGTGATGGCCACGCCATCATCGGACACCTGGCCCACTGTCACATTGCGCCGTTCGACCTGATTCTTGCCGTTGACGATATAGACGAAACTGCCCTTGGGATCGCTCTGCACCGCCGATTCCGGCAGCAACGGCGCGTTCCCCGATCCGCTGGTGATGGTCGCGGACGCAAATCCGCCAGGCCGGATCGCCTGGTCATAGGGAATGGCGATACGGGCGATGCCCTGGCGCGTCTGGGGATCGACCACGGGCGACACCTGCCACACGCGTCCGGCGATCCGCGCGTCGGTGCCGATCGGCGTGATGACGGCGCTGTTGCCGGCGCGCAGCGTCGCAAGATCGCCTTCCGCGACCTGCGCCTGCATTTCCATCTCGCCGCCCTTGGCCATGCGGAACAGCACGCCGCTGCCCGCTTGCACGATCTGGCCCGGTTCGACGGAGCGGGTGAGCACCAGTCCGGCGGCCGGCGCGCGGATATCCAGTCGGCCCGTGCGCGCGCGCTGTTCGGCCAGCTGCGCCTGAGCGACACGCACGCGCGCCTCCGCCTGATCGCGGGTGGCGGTGCGCTGGTCAATGTCGGCGGCGCTGATGAAGCCGCGGCCGACCAGCGCCTTGGCGCGATCAAGCTGGGCCTGGGCGAGCTTGGCGTCGGCGCGGGCGACCTCGACTTGCGCGGCGAGCGAGCGCACCTGCTCGCTTTGCACCGAACGTTCAATCGTCGCGAGCGTTTGACCCGCCTTCACCCAGTCGCCCGGCTGAACCAGAACGCGGCTGACCATGCCGCCTTCGCCGACGACGCCGACCGGCATGTCGACGCGCGCCGCGAGCGAGCCCGTCGCGCGCACGGTGCGGGCCACCGTCGACTGGCCAGGGCTGGTTACGGTCACGACCGGTGCGACAGCGCCCGGCGCGGGCGTCGCGGCAGGATCGCCTCCGCGCATCGAAATGGCCGCCGCCACCGCGATCAGCGCGACCACGACGCCTGCGCCGATGATGAGCTTCTTCCTGCTGCGGCGCCGATCATCCCCGTCCATGATGATTGCCGAGTCGCCCAGCAGCTGGGTTTCGTAGTTCATGCCGATTCCATCTCTCCGGCGCTTTGCCCCTGTTGGCGACTGTGTTATATGAATATAGCACCTGCCTCAAGCCCATTTATCATGGGGGCGGGTTAGAGCGCAAAGCGATAATAGGACCATGGTCCGCCGGCGTCCGGCCGTTTCACCATGGCGACGCCTTAGCACGGGCTGGACCGTTTCGATAGCGCATCAACTTGCCACGCAGCCTGTTTTGTGGCGCTATCCCGGCGGGTCGCACATCAAGGACAAGGAGGGTGCGTCATGGACGTGCTGGGGTGGATTTTGATCGGCCTGGTGGCGGGCGCGCTGGCGGGCTTTCTCATGCCGGCGCGCGATCCAGGCGGTCGTGCGGTGACGATCCTGCTGGGGATCGCGGGGGCATTGTTCGCCGGTTTCGTCGGGCGACTGATGGGGCTTTACGGGGCCGGGCAAAAAGCCGGATTTATCGCCGCCTGCGCGGGATCGGCCGCGATACTGGCGCTCTATCGGTTGGTCATGGCCCGCCGTTGAGCGCATGCAAAAAAAGGCCGCGCCCATGGGGCGCGGCCTTTTAGGATTGAAGCGTCTTCGCGCTTAGCGCATCGAGCCGCGACGCACCAGGTTGACGATCGCCAGCAGGATGATTGCGCCGACCAGCGAAACCAGGAAGCTGTAGACGGTCAGACCGTCGTTGATCGAACCGCCGCTGAAGATCAGGCCGCCAATGAAGGCGCCGACGATGCCGACAACGATATTGAGCAAAATGCCCTGCTGTGCGTCCGTGCGCATGACCATGCTGGCAAGCCAGCCGATGATGCCGCCGACGATCAGCCACAAGATGATTCCCATGTTACTCTCCTTGACCAGGCCCCCATCGGGTTGGGTGCCTATTCAACGGAGCAAAGGGCATCGCGTTCCATCACGCAGAAATGATTCCGGGATTGAAACCATCTTGGCTTTCCGCCCGTTAGAGCAGGCTTTTTTATGCGCCAAGGCAAAGAAGCCGCCGGATCGCGCCAGCGGCTTCCTGATGGGCTGTCATAGCCGCGCCCAAGACGGTGACGCTCCGACGGTCAATATTTCTGCTGCCGCTCATAGAGCGACTTATAATATTGGATGCGCGTCACGCGCAGTCCGTGCATGCCCGACCGATCGACGGCCCGCTGCCAGCCGGCAAATTCCTCCAGCGTCAAATTATAGCGGGCGCAGGCTTCGTCCACGCTGAGCAACCCGCCATTCACGGCGGCGACCACTTCGGCCTTGCGCCGCACCACCCAGCGCGTCGTATCGCGCGGCGGCAGGCTGTCGAGCGTCAGGGGCTCTCCGAGCGGACCGACGACCTGGGCTGGCCTGATTTTCTGGTTCTCGATCATTCTTACCTCAATTTGCGGCGCTGGCCTTGCCGAACTCTGCCGTGAAACCCTGTTATCTCCATCAGCCCTGAACAGGGACTAAAGCGCGAAGGTAAACACCGGCTTCATTCCTCCTGTCCCCTATTCAGTCGACCTGCGACCACCGGGTTGAAACTGCCCGACAATCGCACGGCTTCGATCATGCCGCCGGAACGTGGCGCGAACACATCCGCCAGTTCCTGGACCCAATCATCGCCTCCATCCTGCCCCCGCAGGCTTCCCGCCACGGCCTTTGCGGTCGGGCTGGCAGCCTGGGCCGCCGCAGTGGCGGCGCGCAGGAACGGCCAGACCGGCACGCGTGGCCAGCCGGTCACTCTGGCGTTGGCGGGGGTCAGCCCGCCTGCCCGGAGGAAACTCAAGTCCATGGGCTTGTTCTAGCGGGGAATGGATAACCGTCGGTAAACCCGCCCAACGCTTCACCCCGTTCTGCGAGTCATTCTGGCGGTAAAGTGACCGAAGGGCGTCATATTTCGTTAACTTTTGCACGCCGCCGCGCTTGCTCCTATATGCGCGCCCATGCAGCCCGAATTTCAGCTTGCCGAGCCGCGCGATCAGCGGCGCATTGTCGTCGCCATGTCCGGCGGCGTGGACAGCAGCGTCGTCGCCGCGCTTGCGGCGAAGACCGGCGCGGAAGTGATCGGCGTAACGCTTCAGCTGTACGATCATGGCGCAGCGGTGGGCCGCACCGGCAGCTGCTGCGCGGGGCAGGACATACGCGATGCGCGCGCGGTCGCCGACCGCATCGGCATTGCGCACTATGTCTTTGATTATGAAAGCCGGTTCCGCGATTCGGTGATCGCCGACTTCGCCGATGAATATATGGCCGGCCGCACCCCCATTCCCTGCGTCAAATGCAATATGGGGGTGAAGTTCACCGACCTGTTCCAGATTGCGCGCGACCTGGGGGCCGATTGCCTGGCCACGGGCCATTATGTCCGCCGGGTCGAGGGCGCGGCAGGAGCAGAGCTGCACCGCGCCGCCGACCCTGCGCGCGACCAGAGCTACTTCCTGTTTGCCACGACTCAGGCGCAGCTCGACTATCTGCGTTTTCCGCTGGGCGGGCTGCCCAAGAGCCAGGTGCGCGAGATTGCGTCGGAACTGGGCCTGTCTGTAGCGTTGAAGCCTGACAGCCAGGACATCTGCTTCGTGCCCGATGGCGATTATGCCAAGATCGTGCGCAAGCTGCGCCCGGATGCGGACGAGGGCGGCGAGGTCGTCCATGTCGATGGCCGGGTGATGGGGCGGCACAGGGGGCTGATCCATTATACGGTCGGCCAGCGCAAGGGGCTGGAGATTGGCGGGCAGGCTGAACCGCTCTATGTCGTGCGGCTGGACGCGGAGGCGCGCCGCGTCATCGTGGGGCCGAAGGCGGCGCTGGCGGTGTCGGGCGCGCTCTTGTCGGACATCAACTGGCTGGGCGGCGACTTTGCTGGGCCGCTGACCGCCAAGGTGCGATCGATGGCCAGGCCCGTGCCCGCGCGGCTGGAGGGCGACCGGCTGATCTTCGACGCGCCGGAATATGGCGTCGCGCCGGGGCAGGCGGCGGTCCTTTACGCCGGCGACCGCGTGCTGGGCGGCGGCTGGATCGCCAGCACGCAAGGCGTGATGGCGCAGGCGGCTTGAGCAGGTCCCCGATTCTCAAGCGTTCTGCAATAATGCTATAGTAGCCTACCTAACCAACACTCCCTGCTTGCTCGGGAAAAACATTCAATACAACGATATAGTATGTCGGCCACCACAGTTCCAAAAGTAATAAGAAGGAACAACAGCAGGGCAATGGTCGGATCACCGCCTCTATTGCCCTCATTTGTCACGTAAATTGTTGTCGCGATCGTGAAGATGGCGAACAGGGGGTCGAAACGGACTGGCCTCATAAGCCCCCTTTGCCAGAAACCATCATCATTGTCATCAGCGGTGTATCTCCCCCAAACCTTGCCCTTTTGCGCCCCCGCGCCTAAGTGCCCCGCGTCATGACTCGTTCGCTCACCTTCGCCATTCCCAAGGGGCGCATCCTCGATGAGGCGCTGCCTTTGCTTGCCAGGGCCGGTATCGAGCCGGAGGCGGAGTTTCATGACAAGAAGAGCCGGGCGCTGCGCTTTGCCACCAACCGCGCGGACGTGTCGATCATTCGCGTGCGCGCTTTTGACGTTGCGACCTTCGTCGCCCATGGCGCGGCGCAAATCGGCATCGTGGGGTCCGACGTGGTGGAGGAGTTCGGCTATTCCGAACTTTATGCGCCGGTCGACCTCGATATCGGCCATTGTCGCCTGTCGGTCGCCGAGCCTGCGGGCCTGGCCGATGAAGATCCGGCGGCGATGAGCCATGTGCGCGTCGCGACCAAATATCCGCACCTCACCCGCCGCTATTTTGAGGCGCGCGGGCTTCAGGCCGAATGCGTCAAGCTGAATGGCGCGATGGAGCTGGCGCCTTCGCTCGGGCTGTCGCGGCGGATCGTCGATCTGGTTTCGTCGGGCGCGACGCTCAAGGCCAATGGCCTCGTCGAAACCGACATCATCATGCCGATTTCCGCGCGCTTGATCGTCAACCGCGCTGCCTACAAGATGCGGTCGGCCGATCTGGTGCCGCTGGTCGAAGCGTTCCGCGCCGCCGTGGGGGTGAAGGATGCCGCTTAGGCTTTCTACCACGGACTCGGATTTCCCGTCTGCCTTCACCGCTTTGGTCGATGCGCGGCGGGAAGCGGATGAGGATGTGTCGCGGGACGTGACCGCGATCCTCAAGGCGGTGCGGGCCGGGGGCGACGCGGCGCTGGCCGACTATACGCAGCGGTTCGACCGGCATGACCTGAATGTCAGCGGATGGTCCGTGACGGCGACGGAAACGCGCGCGGCGCTCGATGGAATTTCCAGCGAATTGCGCGACGCGCTGGAACTCGCCGCCGCACGCATCACGGCCTATCATGAAAAGCAGAAGCCGCAGGACAGCGACGGTGTGGACGCGGCCGGCGTGCGGCTGGGCGCCCGCTGGAGCGCGGTAGACGCGGCCGGCCTTTATGTGCCGGGCGGACGCGCCGCCTATCCCAGCTCGCTGCTGATGAACGTCATCCCGGCCAAGGTTGCGGGCGTCGCGCGCATCGCCATGGTGACGCCGACGCCGGGCGGGGAAATCAACCCGCTGGTGCTGGCCGCCGCGCAGATCGCGGGGATCGAGGAAATCTGGCGTGTCGGCGGCGCGCAAGCGGTGGCCGCGCTCGCCTATGGCACCGACCGGGTCAGGCCGGTGGATGTCATCACCGGCCCCGGCAATGCGTGGGTGGCGGAAGCCAAACGCCAGCTCTATGGCGTGGTCGGTATCGACATGGTTGCGGGACCCTCGGAGATCGTCGTCGTCGCCGATGGTCGCAACGATCCCGAATGGACCGCCGCCGATCTGCTCAGCCAGTCGGAACATGATCCGACCAGCCAGTCGATCCTCTTCACCGACGATGCCGCCTTTGCCGATGCGGTCGCCGCAGCGGTTGAGCGCCAGCTTCCCGCGCTGTCCACCAGCGCGGTCGCGCGGACCAGCTGGGACGCCAATGGCGCGATCATCATCGTGCGCGATCTGGAGGAGGCGATGCCGCTGGTGAACGCCCTGGCGCCAGAGCATCTCGAACTGGCGGTGGAAGACCCCGAACCTTTGTTCGCGCAGGTGCGCCATGCCGGGTCTGTCTTCCTGGGCCGGATGACGCCAGAAGCGGTGGGCGATTATGTCGCCGGCCCGAACCATGTGCTGCCGACCGGCCGCCGCGCGCGCTTCTCGTCGGGATTGTCGGTGCTCGACTTCATGAAGCGCACCAGTTTCCTCAGCCTCGACCGCGATGCGATCGGCGCGATCGGCCCTGCCGCCGTCGCACTGGCGCAGGCGGAGGGGCTGCCCGCCCATGCAGCGTCAGTGGCGCTGCGCTTGTCCTGACAACCACCCCCGTTCGGTTCGAGCCTGTCGAGAACCGGAGGAACAGGGTTCTCGACAGGCTCGAACCGAACGGATTATCTAAGCGTATGAACGATCGCTCCAAATCCCGCTCCGCCGCGCGCCTCGCCGCGGTCCAGGCGCTCTACCAGCTGGAGATGGAGGGCACGCCGCTCGCCAGCCTGTTGCACGAATTTCACCAGCATCGGCTGGGCGCGACCATTGAGGACGTGACCTATGCGCAGGCGGAGGAAAGCTTTTTCGACGATATCGTGACCGGTGTGGACAAGCGCCGGGCGGAGATAGACGCGCTGGTCGCCGCGCGCCTGTCGAGCGGATGGTCGATGGACCGGCTGGACAAGCCGATGCGTCAAATCCTGCGCGCGGGCACTTATGAGCTGCTGGCGCGCAATGATGTCGGCACCGGCACGGTCATCAGCGAATATGTCGATGTCGCCCACGCCTTTTACGACAAGCGCGAGGCCGGCTTCGTCAACGGCCTGCTCGATGGCGTGGCCAAGGATGTGCGCGGCTGATCCGGCGCGTCTGATCTGAGGATCGGGCTGCGCTAGGAGGAACAGCAGCGGAATATCAATTGCTCGCCCACGCGCCTTCGTCAGGAGCGGTGCCGGTGTAGCACCTGCGTTTTCCATATCCCACGGGCAGTTTCGAGACGCCGGACATGCCCGCTGGCCCAAGCTGTTCCTCGCTAGAGCGCCGGATCTCGGCTTCGCTCGAACGCAACATTTTTGGTACAATATGCGAGATAAGCGAGCGCCAGCGATGCGCGTTCGTTCATCTGAACGCGGCCGGCTCCTGAACTATCAGAACCCGGACATCCGGCGCGGGCGATCCTGCCGACAGCTCCAGCAAAAATGCCGAAGATTGGCTGGGCGCGAGAGGATTGGTCGTGGAATGATAAGCCGGTCATATCCTTGAGAGGATGGCGGCTGGCGTGGACAAATTGATGCCGCGAGAACGTGCCCGGTTGCCGCATGGCCCGCTTCCTCAATCAGTGAATCTTGAACGGGTGAGGCAGCATGCAGGACAAACTTCTCAGTAAAACGGTAGCGATGGCGCTGGGTGAATTGGAGCTCGATGGAGACTTGGTGATCACCTTTCCGAGCATTGAGCCGGTGGCGGATCGGATAGTGGAAGCCGTGCTTGCCGTTGTTCCGAACACGGCCCTGTCACATTTGGAGCTTCTGGGCGTCAGGGGTTTGGTGCTTCACGCCATCTCTGACAAACGCTTCTGCGAGTGGGAAATGCCGACCTTGACCGGTTTTACGGCGGTCGAATTTGAAGGTATCGCGGGGAAGCTCCCCCGAGATTAAGGGGGGCAGAGGAGTTTGGTTAGGTCATCTCCTCGCTAACAGGACGTGAGGCTTGACCCGACCTGAGAGGGTTGATTCAAGGCTGCTTTTGGAGGCAGGCTTGAGCAGAGGCGATCTCACTGAAGCAGAATGGCGGGTTCTGAAGGATTTGTTGCCGGTCGAGCCAGAGAACCGTGGTCCAGGCAGGCTACCCGAGCAGAACCGCTCAATCATTAACGGCATACTCTGGCGGCTTCGGTGCGGCGCTCCTTGGCGCCCAAATATGGCAGTTGGAACACCATCTATCGACGGTTCCGGCGGTGGAGCGAAGCCGGGGTATGGGAGGCCGTTGCCGTGACGTGGGCCGAAATCATGGCGGACACCGGTCACTACAGCATCGACAGCACCACAGTCCGCGCCCACGTCTCGGCAGCGGGCGGAAAAGGGGGACTCATCGACGCGCTCTTGGCCGCTCGCGGGGCGGGTTCACCAGTAAGCTTCACTGCTTGGCTGATGCCCTCGGACGACCAGTTGCCTTCCAACTAACAGGTGGCGAGGCAGCGGACTGCAAGGCGTATGATGCTTTGATCAATCTGCCCGAGCGCACGCCCGGCGCTTTGTTGGCGGACAAGGGGTATGACGCTGATGCCATCTGTGCGGATCTTGCCGAGCAGACGATTGCTGCCGTCATCCCTTGCCGGTCAAACCGCCGCGTCAAGATCGAGCATGATCGAACGCTCTACAACCAGCGCAACCGCATCGAGCGCATGTTGGGCCATCTCAAAATCAACCGCGCCATCGCCACCCGCTATAACCAGCTTGCCAACAGCTTCCTCGGCATGGTCCATCTCGCCACCGCCAGATACTGCCTCAAATTTGCCCACGTCGCCTAGCGCGTTCACCTGCTCGTCGCGTTCCGGCAGCACGATGATATCAACGTCAGGGATGTCGGCGTGCACCGCCAGGACATATTCGGCGAGATTGTCGTTCACCGCCCGGCCATTATGTTCGTCGATTTCCATCGCCTCGTGCAACGCCGAGGCGATACCCCAAATCATGCCACCCATCAGCTGGCTGCGGCGGGTCTGCTGGTTGATGATCCGGCCTGCGGCGGGTCAGGCATCGGCTGCGTCGCGATGCTGCCTCCGGCCATCAGTGCGCCGTGGTGGAGGTCCGCCATCTCGGTCGCCCCATGCGGCGGGTTGAACTCGGTATATTACTTAATAACGGTGGCGCCAGCTGCCTCGAGCGATTTCGGCAAGGCACCGCCAAAGCGCGCCTAGATCCATTTGCATGCAAGATGGATGGCAGAACCTGCCGAGGCCGTCGTCCACGCGCGCCCCGCGCAAATCGATGGCGGAAGGTCGGAGGCACCTAATTCAACCGTGACATCCGCCGCCACGATTCCGAGCGCGTCCGCGATCGTCGAAATGCAGGTTTGGTCAAGCGTCGGCTTGTAAAGTGCCCGCATGCGGGACCATCTGCCGTCCTCCGTTCAGCAAGGGAAGCGCGATCAGCGCCGCCAGCATCGCCGGCGCGGCGAAAGCCATGCGCAGAATGAGGTCGCCGCCGCCGGGCCATATTGCCCGCCCGGCCAGGTCGATCAGCCACAGGCCGCCCGCGCCGCCCAGCCCCATTGCGATTTTCAGCGTGATGCTGCTCACGCCATAATAGCTGGCGGAAAAGCGGCTGGCGCCCCTATCACCCTCATCGGCAACGTCGGCGATCATCGCGCGCAACAGCATATAGTCTACGCCCCAGCCCAGCGCCCGCAGCACAAGAAAAGCACCGAACAGGACCGGCTGCCCGGCAGGAACGAGGAACAGCAGCGGCGCGGCCAGAGCCTGCATCGCATAAGCGATCATCAATACCCGCTTGCGCCCGATCCGGACGCTCAACCGGCTCCACAAAGGCAGGGTGAGCAACGCCATGACCGGCTGGATCATGAGCAATGTCGCGCTCCACCCCTTCAGCCCCAGCCCATCCTCCGCCAGAAACAGAAAGATGGAGGCGGCCGCCGCATCGGCCGCGCCGGTCACGATATACAGCAGCAGTATCCGGCGCATATCGCCATTGGTCAGCATCGCCCGGATCAGCATCATCGGTCCGCCCGCCTGTCCCGCCCCGTCAGGTGCAGGCCGTTCGGGGAAACGCAGGATCACGACCAGTACCGTCAATGGCGCAAGGACCGCAATCGCCCAGCCCAACAGCGCCATTTCAAGCCGCAACGGGACTGCAAAACCGCGTTCCAGCAGGGCAAGGAATGCCAGCAGGCCAAGTGATCCGACCACCGCGAACCACACCTTCGCCCCCATGATCCGGGTCCGCTGATGCCGATCGTCGGACAGTTCGAGTCCCCAGCCGCCATGCGGCGTGATGATGAAGCTGTAGCCGATGTGCAGCAACAGGCTGGCCGCCACGATCATCGTCATGGAAGCGTCAGTCGGCGCCAGAAACAGCAGCAACGCACCGAAGGGCACCAAGGTGGCGCCAAAGACCATCCAAGGCCTGCGTCGGCCAAAGGGAGTGCGGACCGTATCGCTGATCCATCCCAGCAGCGGATCGGCCATGGCGTCGAGCAATCTCGCGCCCAGCAGCAATGCCCCGACAGCGCCCAGCGCAATGCCCACATCCTGATTGAGAAAGCGGGGCAGATAAGCACGCCAGGTCAGTTCGATCGCCTGGAACAGCAGCACCGGCAAAGTGAAGGCCGCCAGTTCCAGGCGTCCTATACGCACGCCCGGTGCAAAGGATGTGGACTTCGCCTGCAAGGAAAGGCCGATCGACATGGCGGGCCGTTACGCCGCGCGCGTGACAGGCTTATGACCGCCCACTGCGCGAATATTTCAGCGTATCGCTATCATCCGGACGATATCCGCCCTGATCTTCGCGCGCGCATGATCGGCGTCGCTGTCGGCATGAAGGCGCGTCACCGCCGCCAGGAAACCCGACAATATGGCCGCTTCCAAATGACCCGGTTCAGGATGGTCGGGGCGAAGCAGGCTGAGCAGTGAGCGCGATGTAGCGCCGCGCAGATAGCGGAGTTGCAGGCCGAACGGGCGTAGCGCAGCATCGCGTGCGACCGCCAGATGCAGTGCATCAACACCCCGTCCGCCTCGCGATACAGTGAGAAAATCGGCAATGCCGTCCAGCGCCGCCGCCGCATCGGCTGCCGCAGCCGATGCGCGCGCGCGCACGCGCGAGGCAGCCTCGACATAAATGCCCTCATATCCGGCCTGTAGCAGCTCAGACTTGGTTCGCAGTTTGTGAGACACGACGCCCAGCGTCAGTTCCGCCCGTTCAGCTACGGCGCGATGGGTCACCCCCGATGGCCCGGCTTCCTCGACCAGCGCGGCCGCGGCCTCCGCAATCCGCGCGGTCGTGGGGTCATGGTCCGGAGGTTCGGGGGCCTGCGCCATTGCCAGATTGCGCGCAAAATCGCGCCAGGGCGACGCGGGCATCGCCTCCCCCATCAGCCATGCGCCAATACCCTGTGCCAATTCGTCGAGCCCCGCGCGATCTACCGCCCGGCGCCACTTAAGCATATGCAGGAACGCCTCGTTCTCGAACAGATGGTCGACCATGTCTACGCCATGGCTCAGACCGAACCGATCGCAGGCCTGCTCCCAAAAATCCCTCCACAGCGTGCGCCAGCCAGCCCGCAGCTGCGCCCCAGCCGGGCTTTTTGTGCGAAGCAGCTGACCTTCGCGCCAGGCAAAGGCCACGCCGCGCTGATCATGCACCCAATCGTCGACCAGCCCTGCAAAAAAACCAGGAAAAGCCCGCGAATCGGTCGAGAGGCCGTCCATCTGTGCCAGACGATCCTGTCCCCATAGCCGTGCATCACGCTGCGCCCGTTCCTGCGCCAATACCAACAACTGTTCCAGAGATCCAAAATGATGGTATATAGAAGACGCGGGTACATCCGCGTTAGCGGACAGCTGCCGCGCGGAAACGGCATCAGCCCCGCCCGTTTCCCATATATCAATAACAGCATCTATTAGCCTGATATCAGACGATTTAGCTGTCGTTTCAATCATCGGGAACCGGCTCTGATCTGAAGGATATGGCTGCCCCTCATAGCAAGCCTATCGCAAACGGGCGACCCGCAATCTGCGCCATACATATGTTGCGTCCGAGTGAACAAGCGTCACATAAGTTACATACAACCGTTCTAGTCGGCCGGCGAACCACTTGGGGGACTGCATCATGATCTTGCCTGGCACCTTGCTTTTGCGAACGACCGCCATCTGCGGTGTTCTAGCCTTAACTCAGCCTTTTTTTGCCGCCGAACAACCACCCGCCCCTGCGCCTGCCGCGGAAGACGATATGGGCGAAATCGTCGTCACCGGCGCCATCCTGTCCGCACAGCAGGAATCAATCGGGCTGAAGCGCGACGCGGTAAACCTGACCGACATTGCCGCATCAGACTCCGTCGGCCGCTTCCCTGACCAGAACGCCGCTGCTGCCCTGTCTCGTCTGCCCGCCGTCGCCGTTCAGCGCGATCAGGGCCAGGAAAGATATATTCAAGTCCGCGGCGCACCCAATCGCTGGACCAGTGTCAGTATCGATGGCATCCCGATGGTCGGTGTCGATGAAGGCGGCGACACCCGCGCCTTCCGCTTCGATGCCATTCCCGCTGTGCTGCTGTCGCAAATGGTCATCAACAAGTCACTGACCAGCGATCTGCAGGCTGACGCGGTCGTTGCCACTATCGATCTGCGGACTTATTCCCCGATGGATCGCAAGGGGCTGCACGTTTCAGGCGATGCCGGCTACGGCATGATGGATCTGGGCGGCGGCGAACAGCGTCAGGGGTCGCTGCGCCTGTCCTGGTCCAACGACAATTTCGGCGTCGTGCTGGGCGGATCCCATTATCGCCGCAAACAGTTGACTGACAATCGCGAAGTCGGCGCCTACGACGCGAACGGTCCAACCGAATTCGACGTGCGCCAGTATAAAATCGAGCGCTGGAACAACGGCCTGTTTGGCGGTGTGGAGTATAGTCCAGCGGATGGCCAGCGCATCTATGCCAAGGCGATCTTCAGCGAATTCAACGACAATGAACAGCGCAACCAGTATGAATTCCGACTGGATCGCGCAACAGGCGGTATTCGCACGCAGGATAGCGGCACGTTGACCGGTGTACCGCTGCGCGGCAGCTTCAATTTCGGTGAATATCGCAATCGCAACTATATCGGCACCGTGGGCGGCGACTATGAAACGGATGACGGTCTGACCGCATCTTTCAAGTTCAACTATACCCGTACAGAAAATACCAGTTACCTGCCGTTGGTGCAGGCGTCTACCAGCGGGGAGAATAATCTGTCGCTCAGCTATGACAATAGCGATCCTAATTTCCCGATCGTCAGTGTCGAGGGTCCTTTCAATCAGGCCAGCCTGTCGAGCAGCGGTGCCTACATGATCGCCGCGCGGCAAAGGACTGTGTCCGACAGCTATACGGCCAAGTTCGACATCTCCAAGGAAATGGGTGATATCACGGTATCGGCTGGCAGCCTCTATGCCGATCGCACGATCGACGGTACTCTCTTCTCGACCGCCAACCTCGCATATATTGGCGCGTTGGGCGCCAGCGTGGGTCAACCGTTTGACATCAACAGCTATGTTACGAACACGGCCTGGGACACCGGCTTTCCGCTTGGTGTAACGCTCAACTATGTCGACAATGTCGCCATGCGCCGCGACATCGACAGCCTGTTGGTCCGGATGGAAGCGGCAGGCCTTTATAATCCCGCGCTCGATACCCCTGCGAGTGACCGCTACGCCCAGCGCGAAAAGACGCTGGCCGGCTATATTATGGGTAAGGTCGAAAGCGGCGCTCTGACCGCCGTGGGTGGCGTGCGCATCGAACGCTACAGCATGAACAACAAGGGCACGGTCGTCGCCGAGGGCGTCGCCACGCCGCTAACCTATGACGACACGAAGACCGACTTTTTCCCCAGCCTGAATCTGAAATATGCCGTGACCGACAATCTGGTCCTGCGTCTGGCGGGTCAGCGCAGCATTTCGCGCCCGGCCTATGGCGCAATCCGTGTCGGCGCATCTATCAACGATACCAACAGTCCCGGCACGATCAGCGGCGGCAATCCCGCCCTTCGTCCGGAATATACCTGGGGCGCGGACGCCAGCATCGAATATTATCTGCCCGGCAACGGCATGATTTCGGTTGCTGGCTTCCACCGCTGGGTCGATAATGTGCTCTATCAGAACCAGGCGCCTGTCGGCACGGACTTCTATAATTTCGGTGGTATCGACCGGTCGGGCTATTTGCTCAGTGGCACCTATAATGGCGAAAGCGGCAAGCTTTACGGCGTAGAGTTCAACCTGCTCAAGCAGTTCGACTTCCTGCCCGGCGCGCTGGACGGCTTCGGCTTTCAGGGCAATGTAACCCTGTTGGACGGCAGCTTCGATACCCCGACAGAAAAGGGCATCGCTTTCCAAGGCATGTCGAAGACGATCGCCAACGCCTCGCTCTTCTACGAGAAATACGGCATCGGCACGCGTCAGCTATCAATGGCGGTCGCACTGGCTCGACACTCTGGGCGGCATGGGCAGCGGCGAATATCGTCAGGGCTATGAGAATCTTGACGTGTCACTCCGTTACGAATTGACCGAAAATCTGACGCTCTTCGCCGACCTCGCCAACCTGACCAACGAAAAATATATCGCCTATCAGGGCACGCCTGCCACGCCGACCGAGGTCGAGCAGATCGGGTCGCGCTATCTGTTCGGCGTCCGCTTCGGCTTCTGACGGGAGATCCCACCATGCGCACAACCCTCATCATCAGCCTCGCCCTTATCGCGCTGTCTTCGGCCAGCCCGGCAATGGCAAAGGAAGTGGCCAGCCTGACCCGCATCGACGCGCAGAGCGTCACGTTGAACCGGGGCGACATCATCCCGGTCGGCATCTGGATCAGCAAGGATGACCAGATCGACGCGGACGACAAGAAGGTCGATGGCGCGCTCATGAAGGCAGCGGCGAAGGGCGACGCCGTCACGCTGCCCATTACCGCCGCCGAACGCCGCTATGTCCTGCTGAAAGACAAGGCTGGCAACGTCGCGGTCGCGGGCGAACGCGTCCTGCCGATCGAACAGGGCAGCAATTTCCGCGACATTGGCGGCTATGTGACGAAAGACGGCCGCAGCGTACGCTGGGGCAAAGTCTATCGCTCCGGCGCGATGCCACTGTTCACGGAGGCCGACTATGCCTTGGTTGGGCAACTCGGCATAGGATCGGTGGTCGATCTGCGATCGTTGGAAGAACGCGAAGTCGCGCCCGACCAGATCGACGATCGCACCGGCGCCCTGTTCATCGCCAACGACTATTCGCTCAAGCCCCTGATGGCAGCCTATGGCAAGGGTAATGGCGAAAACACCTACAAGGGCATGGAGCGGATGCTCGTTCCACAACTTCGGTCGCTCTATCGCCGGATCGAGGCGAATGAAGGCGCGGTATTGTATCATTGCTCGGCGGGGCAGGATCGCACAGGCATGGCGACAGCCATCCTCTACGATATGCTGGGCGTCGATCGCGAGACGATCCTCAAGGATTATCATATGTCGACCGCACTGCGGCGGCCGCAATATGAAATGCCCAAGGTCAATCCAGCAGATTATCCCAACAATCCGATCCTGAAATATTATTTCAGCGCGGACGAAAAAAAGCGCGCTGTTGCCGAACCGCTTTACACCCCCACCGGCGCATCGCATCTGGCCCAGTTTTTCACGCATATCGACAGTGAATATGGCGGGTCGGAAGGCTATATGAAAAAGGCGCTGGGCCTGACCGACGCTGACATCGCGAAGTTGCGGGCGATCATGCTCGACTAACGTGACAAGATAGCCTTTCCAAGAAGGATCGCCGGTCGGCCGTGACGCAGATATAGTCACGGCCGATTGTCTTTATTCGCCATGAATGAGGATGAACCTTCGGCTTCATTTGCACATGGAGCGAGATGCTCGACCAACGCATCAAGGCCCTGTTGTAGCTGCACAATCAGTTCGAGAGTCGCATTGGTTGCGGCTGCTTCGCCTTTAGACTGCCGGCGATGAATGGTCCGATTGCATGGAGGGATGCAAGAAGGCAGCTTCTACGCCCCTTTCAGGATCGCGTGGTCCAGCGCCAGATCCGCCACGAGTTTTCTCGGCTGCGCATTCTCTAGCTCCAAATCCTTCGTCCGACGCATCTGATCGACCTTCAGGCCAATAGGTTCCTTATGCCACCTATGGCGTCTTTTCTGCGATCCTGATCTGCCGACACGGATCGAGCACGCGAACGCAGCAGGTTCCCAAAGCGGGTTGCTCATTCACAAGGGAGCCGAGTGATCATGTGATGCGCCTTTTAAACGATTCCGGATCTGCCTGCGCCCACCAGCGCGCGAGGCGGGCATCGCGCGCCCCATCGAGCAGTTCGCCAGGCTCGACGAAGGAATAAAGCTCGTCCATTGAGCGCATCTCCACTGCGCTGATCCGCTGACGCAGGCTATCGGGCGTAAACTCGTCCGGCGAGTTGAGGCCGCAGGCGACTACCATGTCGTGCAGGGCTGACAAGGTGGACCGCTGGAACCGGGCCACGCGCTCGGCCTTTTCCGGGATGACCAGAGCTCTCTGGCGTGCGGGAGACTGGGTTGCAATGCCGGTCGGGCAGGTGTCGGTATGGCAGCGCATCGACTGGACGCAACCGAGCGAGAACATGAAGGCGCGCGCCGCATTGCACCAGTCCGCGCCAAGGGCCGCATTCATGGCGATACCCGCGCCCGAACTGACCTTGCCCGATGCGGCCAGCCTGATCTTGCCCTTGAGATGACTGCCAACCAGCGCATTGCGCGCCAGCATTAGCCCCTCGCGCAAGGGCATGCCGACGCGATCCGACAATTCCGTAGGCGCCGCCCCCGTGCCGCCTTCTGCGCCGTCGATCACGATATAGTCGATAAGGATGCCAGTTTCGATCATAGCCTTGACGACCGCGAACAGTTCATGGGGGTAGCCCACGCATAATTTGATACCAACCGGCTTTCCGCCAGACAGCTCGCGCATCCTGCCGGCAAATTCGACCAGCTGAATGGGGGTCGAAAAGGCGCTATGGCCGGGCGGAGACAGGCAATCCTCGCCCGTGGGCACGTCGCGGGTGGCAGCGATTTCCGGGGTGACCTTCGCCCCCGGGAGTAAGCCGCCATGACCGGGCTTAGCCCCCTGGCTCAGCTTGATTTCCGTCATCTTGACCGCGTCATGGGCGGCGCGTTCGGCGAAATGGCGAGGATCAAACCGGCCCTGTCGGTCGCGACAGCCGAAATAGCCCGACCCTATTTCCCAAACGATGTCGCCGCCATGTTTGAGATGATAGGGCGACAGCCCGCCTTCGCCAGTGTCATGATAAAACTTACCGATCTTTGCCCCCAGATTGAGCGCCTCGATCGCGTGGGCGCCAAGTGCGCCAAAGCTCATCGCCGAGATGTTGAGGCGTGCGGCCTGATAGGGGCGGCTGCACTGATCGGTGCCGACATGGACGCGGGTTTCCTTCGGCGCATCGGCTGACGGCGCAATCGAATGGGCGAGCCATTCATATTCGTCGGAATAGACGTCGAGCTCCGTGCCGAATGGATGGGCGTCTCCGTCCCCCTTGGCCCGGGCATAGACCAGCGCCCGTTCGTCATGGCTGTAGGGGCGACCGTCCAGGTCGCTTTCGACGATATAGGCCCGGGCAAAAGGACGCAGCCATTCAAAGAACCAGCGAAAGCGGGCGGACGCGGGATAGTTTCGGCGCAGGCTGTGATGGGGCTGGGTCAAATCAATCAGCGCCAAGACAAGCATCGGCGCGAAGAGAAGCAGCAACCAGAGCGCGCGGGAATGACGCCATCCGACCGCCAGCGCGCCCAGCGTGCCCAGCAGCCCGATCACCAGCAACAGGTTGCGGGACAGGGCATGGTCGCGGGTCAGCGCTACGACCAGACTGGGTTTGCCGCTCACGACAGAAGGTTCCGGACCATTCCGACCACGTCGCGGCCCCGTCCGTTCAGCACCGCCTTGGCCGAATAGAGCGCCATGCCCGCCACTTGGCCCGCCTCCACCTTGGGCGGCATGACCAGTTCGAAACGATCCGTCACGACATCGAGAAGCGCGGGGCCGGGCGCGGCGAGCCAGGCCTTGACGGCGTCTTCCAGATGTTCGGCCTGCTCGACGCGCCGCCCCCAGAACCCCATAGCCTCGGCCACGCGGGCGAAATCGGGATTGACGAGGTCGGTATAGGCTTCCAGCAACCCTTCGACCTTCTGTTCGATTTCGACGAAATCGAGCGCGCTGTTGTTGAATATCGCGACCTTGATCGGCAACTGTTCCTGAACCGCCGTCAGCAGATCGCCCAGCATCATAGCGATGCCGCCGTCGCCCGACAGGGATATCACCGTCCTGTCGGGAAAGGCGGCCTTGGCACCCAGCGCCTGGGGCATGGCATTGGCCATGGTGCCATGGCTGAGGCTGATGACGGTGCGGTTCTTCCCCGTGGCGGCAACGTGGCGCAGGCACCATACCATCGGTGATCCTCCGTCCGCGGTGTAGATGCTGTCATCCGGGGCGTGCCTGGAAATCAGTTCGGTCAGATATTGGGGATGGATCGCGCCGCCCTTGCCGATGGTCGCATGTTTGGCCTCGACCTCCAGCGTGCGGACCCGGTGGGCCAGACATTCGTCCAGGAACGCGCGGTCGCTGCGTGGCGCGATCCGTGGCATCAGGGCGTCCAAGGTGGCCGCGACGTCGCCGACGACACCGATATCGACGGGATGACGCCGACCCAGATGGGTGCCGTCTATATCAACTTGGATGATGGTCGCCTTGTCCGGATAATATTGCCGCCAGGCAAAATCGCAACCCAGCAGCAGCAGCGTGTCGCACGTCATCAGCGCGTGATAGCCGGATTCGCCGCCGAATATGCCCGTCATCCCGACATTGAAGTCATTGTCATATTCGAGGAAATCCTTGGCGCGCGATGTATGGGCGACCGGGGCCTGGAGGGTGGAGGCAAGGGCGACAAGCTGGTCATGCGCGCCTTCGCAGCCCGATCCGCCATAGATGGCGATCTTCTTCCCCTCGTTCAATCGGGCGGCGATACGGTCCAGATCGATATCGGTCGGGCGGATGACGGGCTCGGCCAGGTGGACCGCGAAGGGCGGTTCGTCGGGGGCCTTGGCGCTGGCTATGTCGGCCGGCACGATGAGTACGGCGACGCCCTTCTTCGCCAATGCGGCCTGCGCGGCCATGGCGGTCTTGCGTCGGGCTTGGGCGGGTGTTCTGATCTCCTCGCAGAAGACGCTACATGCCCGGTAGATTTGCTGGAAATCAACCTCCTGCGGAAAATCGAAGCCGAGTTCGTCGCGGACGATCTGGCTGGCGATGAGGACGACGGGCGCGCGGTTGCGATGGGATTCGAACAGACCGTTGATGAAGTGAAGGCTGCCCGGTCCGCACGATCCGGCACACAGGGCGAGTTCGCCAGTCAACAGCGCGTCGGCGCCCGCAGCAAAGCCGCCCGCTTCCTCATGGCGCATATGCACCCAGCGGATATCGCTGTCGCGAATCGCATCGGTCACATGATTGAGGGTGTCGCCAGGAATGCCATAGCAACGCCGAGCACCTGCGGCCGCCAGCGTTTGCACGATTACCTGCGCTATTGTGCTCATCATCTGATCCCCGATTGCATCTCAAGATGCTGGGGAAAGCAGCGAATGGCGCGTATGTTCCGTTGCAAATACCTTATGTTCGACGCTTGGACGACGCTCAGCAGCGGATTTCGTATCCCGGCCGCGGGCCGTCCGGTTTTCGGCAGCGATCAACCAACATATCGGCGTTTCCCCGTCACGGCGCGAACGTCTGTCGATCGCCGCGGGGTAACCCGCTCGACAGCTTGGAACGGCCCGAGCTAAGATAGTTACGGCGGCAGTCCGCTGCGGTGCAGCAGCAATAGAGCAGAACCTGCCATTATTACTTGGTCGCCTGTTCGGAGCGCCCTGCTTTTCCACATCGAACGGGCGGTTTCGAGAGGCCGGACGCGGCAGCAAACGGAGTCTTTTCATAGCTAGAGCGCTGGATCGCGGCGTCATCGGACTCGACATTTTTTGATAGAGTTTGCAAGATGGCAAACGCTGGTTATGCGAGCGCGCGTGGTCATCTAAAAGCGACTGGCTCCCATCCATCAGGTGTCGGACAGTCGGGGCGGGCAATCCATCCGACAGCTTCACCAAAGAAACCGAAGGTCAGCCATGCGCGAGAGGGTTGGTCGTGGAATGATAGCTTTGCCTTATTCCGACGGGACGGCGGCCATTGCTCGTGGAAGTTATGAACAAAGGATTGGACTTGTAACGGTTTTGCGCCGGTCACTTATCTCATTATGCCACCTTGGCTTCGAA
>NZ_DJDV01000037.1:0-18647 GCF_002431195.1 Sphingobium sp. UBA5915
GCGCGCACGGGGCGGCAGGGCGGACAGGGCCAGCGCACTGGCGCCGGAGGCTAGCAGGTCGCGGCGAGTGATATGCATGGGAAAACGGTCTCCGGCGTGGCTGGTTATCGCCCGCTTTGGCATAGTCGCCGCAAAATTCGATATCTTATTTGACTGTCAGGCCGATGGCGCGTCGTCAGGATCATCCTGACCCGTCAGTTTCCAGCGGCGCAGCAGCGGCGGCATGGTCAGCCCCTGGAGGAAGATCGAAAAGGCCACCACGCCGAACGCCAGCACGATGATCTGTCCACGCTCCGGCACGCTTTCCGGCACCGCCAGCGCCAGCGCAAGCCCCACCGCGCCGCGCAGCCCGCCCCACAGCAGCACATGCTGATACGGACCGGGGAGGCGCAGACGGGTCGGACGGAACAGCAGGGCGATGGGGTAAACCGCCGCCGCGCGGCCGACCAGCGTCAGCGCGATGACCACGGCCAGCGCGCCGGACACCAGCGCGAGCGGCTGATGCGCCTCATGACTGCCGATCATCAGGAACAGCAGCGAATTGGCAAGGAAGGCGGCATATTCCCAAAAGCCGAGCACATGGCCGCGCCCATTTTCGGAAATGGCGCGCCGCCAACCCAGATTGCCGACAATGACCCCGGCGACCAGCGCAGCGAACACACCCGATGCGCCCAGATGTTCCGCCAGCAGGAAACTGCCCCAGGCGATGACCGTCGTCAGCGTGATTTCGACCAGATGATCCTCCGTGCGCCCAGCCAGTTTCAGGAGGACGAAGGCGACGGTTCCGCCCGACGCGATCCCGCCCAACACCGTCCAGGCAAGCGCGCCCGCCGCCGCGACAGGGGTCAGCGCGCCGCCGCCCGCCAACCCCAGAAGGATCGAAAAGCCCACGGCGGCGACGCCGTCATTGAGCAGACTTTCGGACTCGACCACCATCCCCAGGCGCGGCTCAGCCCGCATCTCCTTGAAGGCGGCGATGACGGACACCGGGTCGGTCGCGGCGATCAACACGCCGAAAAAAGCCGCGCCCAGCCAGCTCCATCCGAGCAACCAGTGAAGGCCGCCCGCCACCACCGAGGCGGAAATGGCGACGCCCAGAAAGGCGAGCGTGATCGTCAGCGGCAGTTGATCGCGCAGCCGCTTCCAGGGCATTTGCAACGCCGCCTCGAAGATCAGCGGCGGCAGGAAGATGTTGAAGATCAGTTCGCGCGACAGCGGCAGGTCGATGCCGATCGGCAGCAGCGCCAGCACGATGCCCGCCGCCACCAGCCCCGCCGTATAGGGCAGCCCGATGCGCCGCGACACGATCGCCACCAGTGACGTGACGACCAGCAACATGCCAAAGTCGATCAGTTGCAGTTCCGCCATGCCTGTCCCGCCCCCGCCTGCGATTGGTCGGTCAGCGCACGACCGATCGCAGCACCGTATAGGCGCCGTCCGATCGTTCAAGCACGCTCATGCTGCCATCGCTTTCCAGCACGACCGCGCCCACATCCTCGATGCGGCCGATGCCGCTCTTGCGGATCGACGCTTCCACCTCCGCGCGGGTGACGCGTTCGTCGCGCATCGCCCCGTCGCGAAAATCGCCATCCTCCACCAGCAACCGGGGGCGGGAGCGGACCAGGTCGCTGAACCAGGAGGACCGGATCGACAATTGCGCGACGATCCATTGCAGCAGCGCCAGCATGCAGAAGGCCAGCGCCCCTTCGGCAAAGGCGACATCCTTGGTCAGCAGCACCGTCGCCAGCGTGGACCCGAGCGCGACCGTGACCACCAGATCGAACGCGTTGAGCTTGGCGAGCGATCTCTTGCCCGACAGGCGCAGGACAAAGACCAGCCAGGCATAGGCGAGCACGGAGATAACAAGGACGCGCATGAGGCCGTGCAGGGTATCGAAGAACATGAACATGGAAGCGTTGGGAGCGCCGCGCGGTTCCGCGCCGGCCCAACCTGCATCAGCCAATGGCGTGCCCTGCACGGTCCCGCCTGCGTCGCGCTTGTCAGCGGCCGCTGCGACGGGCAAAGCCATCGCATTCCTTCCCGTTCCGCGAGCATCCATGTTTTCCTCCTTCGACGTCCAATCCTTCCTGCGCGATCATTGGCAAAAGCAGCCGCTCCTGATCCGCAACCCCTGGGGCGCGTGGGCCAATCCGCTGGAGCCTGACGAACTGGCGGGCCTTGCCTGCGAAGAAGGGGTCGAATCGCGGATCGTGGTGCAGACGGACGGCGACTGGGCGCTGGAACATGGCCCCTTTGCCGACGATCGGTTTGCGACATTGGGCGGGTCGCCCTGGACCCTGCTGGTGCAGGCGGTCGATCATCACGCCCCCGATGTCGCTGCACTGATCGCGCCCTTCCGCTTCATCCCCGACTGGCGGATCGACGATGTGATGGTGAGCTATGCCAGCGACGGCGGCGGGGTCGGGCCGCATTTCGACCAATATGACGTGTTTCTGGTTCAGGGGCTGGGCCGGCGGCGCTGGCGCGTGGGGCAGCGCTGCGACCGCGACACGGCGTTGCGCCCGCATCGCGATCTGCGCCTGCTGCCCGATTTTGCCGCGACTGACGAATGGGTGCTGGAGCCGGGCGACATTCTCTACGTCCCGCCCGGCTTCGCGCATGAGGGCGTTGCGGTGGGCGATGATTGCATGACCTATTCGATCGGCTTTCGCGCGCCGTCGCGGCCCGACATGCTGGTCGAATGGGCCGACCATCTGGCGGCACAGATGCCCGACGATGACCTCTATGCCGATCCCGACATTCAATCCGCCGCCAGCCCCGGAGAGATCGAACCCGACGCGATCGCGCGGCTGCACGCCATGACGATCGCGGCGATGGCCGACAGGTCCGCCTTCGCCGCCTGGTTCGGCCAGCATGTGACGACGCCCAAATATGCGGACGCGGACTGGCGACAGGAAGACCCCGTCACCGCCGAGGAACTGTTGGCCCTGATCGACGAGGGCGCGCAATTGTGGCGCAATCCGGCGAGCCGCTTCGCCTTCCTGCGCGAAGAGGATGGCGTGACTCTATTCGTCGATGGCAGCGCCTATCCTTGCGCGGGCGATCTGGCGATATTGGCGCAGCAACTCTGCGCGCACCCGACGCTGGCGCTCGATCCGTCGATGGTTGCGGGCGTCGGCCTGCTCGTGACGCTCGTCAATCAGGGCAGCCTGATGATCGATGACGGGCAAGAGGACTGACCCGCCATGGCCCGGCTGATCCTGTTCAACAAACCCTATGACGTGCTGTCGCAGTTTACCGATTCCAGCATCGGTGCGGACCGGCGCACCTTGTCGGACTTCATCGACGTGCCGCGCGTCTATCCCGCCGGGCGGCTCGACCGCGACAGCGAGGGGCTGCTGCTGCTGACCGACGATGGACGGTTGCAGGCGCGCATCTCCAATCCGCGCTTCAAGACGCCCAAAACCTATCTGGTGCAGGTGGAAGGCGATGTGACGCCCGATGCGCTTGCCTGCTTGCGCGCCGGCGTGAGCCTGAAGGACGGGCCGACCCTGCCGGCGGAGGCGGAGCGGATCGATCCGCCTACACTCTGGCCGCGCGATCCGCCGGTGCGTTTCCGCAAGACCGTGCCCGATTGCTGGATCAGCCTCACCATCCGCGAAGGGCGCAACCGGCAGGTGCGCCGGATGACCGCCGCCGTCGGGCACCCGACGCTGCGACTGGTGCGCTGGCGCATCGGCGACTGGACGCTCGATGGCGTGGCGCCGGGAACATGGCGCGACATGCCGATCTGATGGACCAGCGCGCCTAGGGGCGGAACAGCACGCCGCCCGTCATGGGCGCAGGCGCGCCGGTCGTACCCGGAAAGCTGATCGGCAGGGCTTTTAAGTGCCGCACCGCCATATAGGCAAAGCCCTGCGCCTCCAGCGCGTCGCCGTCCCAGCCCAGATGATCGACGCCAAGCACTCTGGCCCCCGTCCGCTCGGCGATCATCGCCATCAGCGTGGCGTTATGCCGGCCGCCGCCCGCGACATGGATTTCGGCCGGGCGCTCGGGCAGATGGTCGATCGCGCGCGCCACCGCGGCCGCGGTGAAGGCCGTCAGCGTCGCCGCGCCATCCTCCAGAGAAAGGCCGCGCACCGCCTCGATCGAAAAGGCTTCGCGGTCGATACTCTTGGGCGGCGGCAGATCGAACCAGGGGTCGGCCAGCATCGCGGCCAGAATTGCCCCGTTCACCTGCCCCCGCGCCGCGCAGGCCCCGCCTTCATCATAGGACGCGTTGCCCTGCGTCTGCATCCAATTGTCAATGAGGCCGCTCGCCATGCCGGTGTCAAACGCGATCAGCGCGCCGTCCAACCCGATGACGGTGATGTTGGCGACCCCGCCCAAATTGAGGATCGCGGCGGGCTTGGCCAGCCCATCGGCCAGCGCGCGGTGATAGACCGGCAGCAGCGGCGCGCCCTGCCCGCCTGCAACGACATCGGCCTGGCGCAAATCCGCGACCACCGGGATGCCAAACGCCCCGGCCAGCCCCGCGCCATCACCAATCTGCCAGGTCCAGCCGCGTTCCGGCCGATGGGCGAGCGTATGGCCGTGAAAGCCGATCACGCCGATATCCTGCGCGACATGGCCGCTGCGCCCCAGCAGGTCGGCCACTGCCTGCACATGGCGTTCGGTCAACTCCGCCTCGACGGATGCAATCAGCGGTTCGAAGCCCGGCCGCTCCATCGCCATCGCGCGCTGGCACGCTTCGGCCAGGCGCAGGCGAAAGCCCTCGTCATAGGCCATGGCGTGAAATTCCAGCGCCGCAACTGCGCCCTCCCCATCCGTTTCGATGAGCGCGGCGTCAATGCCGTCGCGCGATGTGCCGGACATGAGGCCGATGGCCAGGGTCGATTGAGGCATAAAGGAAAAATCCGTTCGGGGCTGAACCTGTGCAACCACTATCCTTGAAACAAGTCGCGCGCTTCGACAAGCGCGGGGCGAACGGTATCTTTCGCTCAACTCTCCGCGATGCTACAGGCGCGCGCCATGAGCCAATATCAGTCCCAACTGCTGCGCCTGCTCGACGAGCGAGGCTATATCCACCAGCTGACCGACGCGCAGGGCCTTGATGCTCTCTCCGCGCGCGACGTGGTGCCGGGCTATATCGGCTTTGATCCCACCGCGCCCTCGCTCCATGTCGGCAGCCTGGTGCAGATCATGATGCTGCGCCGGATGCAGCAGGCCGGGCACAAGCCGATCGTCCTGATGGGCGGCGGCACTGGCAAGATCGGCGACCCTTCGCTGCGCGACGAGGCGCGGTCGCTGCTGACGGTGGACAAGATCAACGAGAATGTCGCCAGCATCAAGCGGGTGTTCGAACGCTTCCTGACCTTCGGCGACGGCCCGAGCGATGCAATCATGGTCGACAATGCCGACTGGCTCGATGCCCTCGAATATATCCCCTTCCTGCGCGACATCGGCCAGCATTTCTCGGTCAACCGGATGCTGAGCTTCGACAGCGTGAAGCTGCGTCTGGACCGCGAACAATCGCTCAGCTTTCTTGAATTCAATTACATGATCTTGCAGGCCTATGATTTCCTGGAGCTGTCGCGGCGTGCCGGGTGCCGCCTCCAGATGGGCGGCTCCGACCAGTGGGGCAATATCGTCAACGGCATCGAACTGTCGCGCCGCGTCGATGGCACGCAAGTGTTCGGTCTCACCTCCCCGCTCATCACCACGGCGGATGGCGGCAAGATGGGCAAGACCGCCAAGGGTGCGGTGTGGCTGAACGCCGATGCACTGTCACCCTATGACTATTGGCAATTCTGGCGCAATACGCAGGACGCCGATGTCGGGCGTTTCATGCGGCTGTTCACCGACCTGCCGCTGGATGAAATCGCCCGCCTCGAACGGCTTGAAGGGGCAGAGATCAACGACGCCAAGAAAGTCCTCGCCGACGCGGCGACTGCCATGGCGCATGGCGCGGACGCCGCCACCGCGGCCGCCGAAACCGCGCGCCGCACGTTCGAGGAAGGCGCATCCGACGCCAATTTGCCAACGATCAGTCTGGGCAGCGAAGGGTTGAGCGTCGTTCAGGCGACCACCGGACTTGGCTTTGCCACGTCCAACAAGGAAGTGCGCCGGAAGCTGAGCGAAGGGGCGATCAAGGTGAATGGCGTGGTCGTTACCGATCCGGCGGTTCTGCTGAAAGCCGGCGACAAGTTGAGTTTCGGCGCCAAGAAGCATGGGCTGGTCATCGATTGACGCGCGCCGGGGAAAAACCCCGCTCCGTCAACGGGATCATGGCATGGCTGGAAAAGGCTTAACCTGCTGCTAAGCCTGTTTTTGCGTATCTCGTTCATGATCGCATGCTTAGGCTTGCGGCCATGCCTAACTCGGTCTTCGCCAATCTCGACCATGTGATGCGATCGCGCGACCCGTCGGTCGAACAGCGTCGGGCTAAGCGTCACCTGGTGGACCTCGTCAGCCACGTCACCGCGCGCGGGCAAACCCATGGCGTGCGGGTCATCAACATCTCGGCGCTCGGGCTGATGTGCCGATCGGACGAGTCCCTGCTGACCGGAGAGCGGATCACCATCTGGCTGCCGGTGGTGAAGGATTATGCCGCCGAAATCCGCTGGGCGGAAAATGGCCGGGTCGGCATGGAGTTTCTGACCCCCGTCAGTCCGCGCCTCTATGACGCGATGATGGCGCTCATTCCGCCGCGGCAGACGGCCTGGTAGGCGGCGCCCACTGTTCAAAGCCCTCTCCCGGCTCCAGCCGATGGCGGCTGCGCACCAGCGCTTCGGGCATCTGCATACGCAAAAAGTCCATCACCGCTTCGCGCACTTCACAGCGCAGGTCGAACGCGATGCCGGCGTTGCGCGCGGACAATAGTCCGCGCAATTCCAGTGCGTCGGCGCGATGGTCAGTCACTTGCAGGATGGCGACCCGCCCGTCCCACCGGCGGTTTGCCTTGACCGCATCGACGAAGGCGTCGCGGATCCGCCCGACGTCAGCCACTGGATCGACATAGAAGAACACCGTGCCCAGCAGGTCCGACGTTCTCGTCGTCCAGTTCTGGAACGGTTTTTCCAGAAAATAGGACACCGGCACCACCATGCGCCGGTCGTCCCAGATTCGGACCGCGACGAAGGTCAGCGTGATATCCTCGATCCGGCCCCATTCGCCCTCCACGATCACCACATCGTCAAGGCGGATGGGTTCGGAAAAGGCCATCTGGATGCCGGCGATCAGATTTTTGAGCGCAGGCTGCGCCGCCGCGCCCACCGCCAGGCCGACAAGACCCGCCGACGCCGCCAGCGTCACGCCGATCGACCGTACCCCCGGAATGGCGATCAGCACCATCGCGATCACCAGCACCGCGATCATGCTCTGGGCGATGCGATAGAGGATACGCACGCGCGTGTGCCGCTGCCGCGCCTTGAGATTATCCTCGGCGTTGATGTCGCTATGGCTCTCGATCATTTGCCGAACGGCGCGCAGGGTGCGCAGCAGCAGCCAGCCGGCCAGCAGCGCAAAAAGCATCTTCGACCCGATCGACCAGAGCGCCTCCACCCGAGGCCCAAGCTCCAGCGGCTGGACGCCCGCGCCCAGCGCGAACAACACGACCAGCCAGCGCGTCGGTTGGAAGATGGCGGGCAAAAGGATCGGCGTCATGCGCGCGCGCACCACGCGCACGGCAATGGCGTAGAGCACCCAGTGGATCAGAAAGGCCGCAACGACCGAAGACGCGATGGAAACCGCGGCCAGCGACGTGATATTGGTCAGGCTGATGTCCGGCATGAAGTAGGCAACGTCATTGCCCGCAAATTGTTTCGCAGGCGCAGCATGAACGGAATGGCGATTGATTTATTGCACGCAGATCCGGGTCCGCGCATTCACCCAGCATCCGTCGCGCTTCGTGACGACGCCCAGCGGGTCATAGGCCCGGCTGTCATCCGGCTCCTTGTTCCAGGTCGCGATCGTGTGGCCGTCGCTCTGTGTCGTGACAACCGCAAAATGCGACTGGCGCGGTTTGCCGCCGTCCCATGTGTTGAGCGTATATTGGTCCTTTCCCATCGGAAAGACACGGCAAGGCCCGTCAATCAGCCGCTTGCCGTCCACCTCGAAATGGCAGTCGCGCATGGAGGATGTTATCCCCGCACCCGCCGGCCTGTCGGCCTCGGTCATGGCGCCGCTGCCTGTATCTGGCGTCGGTGCGGGCTGGCCAGCATTGCTGGCAGCGACTTCCGTTTCAGCATTAGCGATGGTCGCGTCGGTCTGTTCCGCCTGCGGCGCCGAATGGCACGCCGCCAGCGCCAGCACGGCCACCAGAAACCCACATTGTCGCACGGCACGCTCCTTTACAGATGCCGGCATGGAACGATCAGGGAGGACATTTCTATCCGCCTTGCCGGTTCGATTGGCGTGCGCGTCACCCGCCGCGCAGCAATCCTACGGCCGCATCCTTTTCGAACAGATAGAGGCAGGTACGCGCGGCCTGCCCCCGCGCGCTGTCCAGCCCGCCATCGCGTTCGATCAACAGATGCGCGTCATCACGCGCCGCGTCCACCAGCGCCGCGACATGCTCCGGGGTGGCCAGTTTCATCACCGCATCGCCCGACTGGCGCGTGCCCAGCACCTCCCCCGCGCCGCGCAATTTCAGGTCCTCCTCGGCGATGCGGAACCCGTCATTGGTCTCGCGCATCAGCGCCAGCCGCGCGCGCGATGTTTCGCCCAAGGCGTTGCCGCGCAACAGCAGGCAGGTCGATGACTTGTCGCCGCGCCCCACCCGACCGCGCAGCTGATGCAATTGCGCCAGGCCGAACCGGTCCGCGCCCTCGATGATGATAAGGCTGGAGTTGGGCACATCGACGCCCACCTCGATCACCGTAGTCGCCACCAATATCTGCGTGCGGTTGCCGGCAAAGGCCTCCATCGCGGCGTCCTTTTCCGGTCCCTTCATCCGGCCATGGACCAGGCCGACGCGCTCGCCAAAGCGCAGCCGCAGCGATTCCGCCCGCGCCTCGGCCGCGGCCTGGTCACTGGTTTCGCTTTCCTCGACCAGCGGGCACACCCAATAGGCCTGCCCGCCGCCGTCCACATGGCGGGCGAGCGCATCGACCACTTCATCCAGTCGGCTCGCTGCCATCACCAATGTCTGGATCGGCTGGCGGCCCGGCGGCATTTCATCCAGCCGCGACACGTCCATTTCGCCATAATAGGTCAGCGTCAGCGTGCGCGGGATCGGCGTCGCCGTCATCACCAGCAGATGCGGCGCGCGTTCGGCCTTGTTCGCCAGCATCATCCGCTGCGCGACGCCAAAGCGATGCTGTTCGTCGATCACGGCCAGACCCAGCGCCTTGTAGCGCACCGCTTCCTGAAAGATGGCGTGGGTGCCAACCAATATGTCGATGCTGCCGTCGGCGAGGCCCATCAGCGTCGCTTCGCGCACCTTGCCCTTTTCGCGCCCGGTCAGGATCGCGATTTCAATGGGCAGGCCCGATGTCATCTTGCGCAGCGTTTCATGATGCTGCCGCGCCAATATCTCGGTCGGGGCCAGCATCGCCCCCTGCATCCCCGCCTCCACCGCATTGAGCAGCGCCATCAGCGCGACCAGCGTCTTGCCCGAGCCGACATCCCCTTGCAGCAGCCGCAGCATCGGCGTCGCCTGCGCCATGTCGCCCTCAATCTCGCCGATGGCGCGGCGCTGCGCGCCCGTCGGCGCGAAGGGCAGTTTCAGCATCGCGCGCAGCCGCCCGTCGCCCTGGATCGACACGCCGCGCCTGCGCCGCGACGATTGCCGCACCAGCATCAGCGCCAGTTGCCCGGCGAAAACCTCGTCATAGGCGAGCCGTTCGCGCGCGGGTCCATCGCCCGGATCGGCATGGGCACGAGCCAGCGCCTCGCGCCAGGCGGGCCACCCCTTGCGCGCCAGCAGGCTGGGTTCGATCCATTCGGGCAGGTCGGGCGCGCGCGCCAGCGCCTGCGCCGCCAGGTCGCGCATCCGGTTGTTGGTCAGTCCTTCGGACAGGCCATAGACCGATTCGCGCGCGGGCACCGTATCGGCTTCCTCGGGCGGCAGCACATGGTCGGGATGGACGATCTGGAGGTTTTCGCCATAGGCCTCCAGCTTGCCCGACACGAATTTGGGTTCGTTCAGCGGCAACAGCTTGCGCGGCCAGCCGCTATTCTTCCCGAAATAGACGAGGGCGACGCCATTGCCCTGCCCGTCTACCGCCAGCACGCGAAACGGCGCACGCGCGCTGCCACCGGCGCGATAATCGACCGGCGTCAGCAGCGTGCCGATGATTCGCCCCGCATCGGCCATGTCGAGCCGGTCGGTGAGGTGACGATCGACCCAGCTCACCGGCAGATGAAAGGCGACATCGACCGCGCGTTTGAGGTCCAGTCGCTCCAGCGGACGGGCCAGCGCCGGCCCTACCCCCTTGAACAAGGAAATTTCGGCAAAGAGCGGATTGAGAATATCGGGTCGCATGGCTATCTCACGCGCTCTAGCCCAGCCGGGACGGTGGCACAAATGGCGGCTCGCACCTCTTTACAGCCGTTCGTGCTGAGTGGGGCGGAGCGACCTCGAAGACCCGTATCGAAGCATTCTGCGTCGAACGATCCTTCGATACGCCGCTTCGACTTCGCTCAGCGGCTAATCAGGACGAACGGATGAAGCGAATGACCATGACCGACACTCCCCATCTGCGCCGCATGAAGTTTCGCGCCTGGCACCGGGGGACGCGCGAATCGGATTATACCGTCGGCGGTTTCTTCGACCGCTATCATGCGACCTGGAACGAAGAGGAAATCGCGTGGTTTGAGCGCTTCATGGAAGAACAGGATGCCGACATCATGGGCTGGGCGATGGGGACGATCCCCGTGCCCGACGAATGGAAAGGCCCGATGATGGACCGGTTCCTGAAACTCGATTTCGTGAAGATCGTGTAGTTGCTTCCTTCCCGCTGGGCGGGGATCGATGTCCGGGCGACAGCCCAATTTTGCAAGGCATGGGGCATGGATTCCCGCCTTCGCGGGAATGACGAATATCCTATGACCGACCTTCAGAAAATCCTCAGCGCCAAGGCGCCGATCACGCTCGCTGGCGCGCCGGCCGGTTTCCTGCCCTGGCTGCTTGCGGACCTGGCGCGCGCGGCGGGCAGGGCGGCATCGGGCCGCGCCGTCTTCATTGCCGCCGACGAACAGCAGGCGCGGGCCATCGCCGACACCGCGCCCACCTTCGCCCCGGAACTGGAGCTGATTGACATTCCGGCCTGGGACTGCCTGCCCTATGATCGCGCCAGCCCGTCGCTGCGCGCGGCGTCTGCGCGTCTGGCGGGTCTCCACGCCTTGCAGGTCAAGCCCAAGGGGCCGCAACTGGTCGTCACCACGCTGGCGGCGATGACGCAGCGCACGCTGACCCCCTTTCGCGTGCGGCAATTGGTGGCGAAACTCGCGCCCAAGGAGCGGATCGCGATCCAGCGGCTGGCCGAGATGTTGCAGGCCAATGGCTATGTCCGCACCGATACGGTCCATGACCGGGGCGAATTCGCCATCCGCGGCGGCATTGTCGACCTGTTCCCCGGCGGCGAGGACCAGCCGTTGCGCCTCGACTTTTTCGGTGACGAAATCGAGACGGTGCGCCGGTTCGACCCGGCCGACCAGCGCACCACGGGCAGCGTCGATGGCTTCACCCTGCTCCCGGCGTCAGAAGCATTGCTGGACGAGGATACGATTAAACGGTTCCGGCTGCGCTATCGCGAGACATTTGGCGCGACCGCGACCGGCGACCCGCTCTATCAGGCGGTGAGTGACGGCCGCCGCCTGGCCGGCATGGAACATTGGCTGCCGCTGTTCGAGGAAAAGCTGGTCCCGCTGACCGACCATCTGGGCGATGCGGTGATCGTGCGCGATTCCGGGGTCGCGGGCGCGGCGGAAAACCGGTTCGAGGCAATCCGCGATTATCACGCCAACCGGGTGCAGGCGAAATCATCCGATCCGGGCTCCTATCGTCCGCTCAAACCCGACGCCCTCTATCTCGACGCCGCCGAATGGGACGCGGCGGTCGCATCGCTGCCGATGCACGCGACGACGCCTTTCCATGAGCCCGAAAGCGCGACCGTGCTGGACTTCGCGGTGGACGGACCGCGCGACTTCACCCCCGAACGCGCACAGAACAGCAATATCTACGACGCGGTCAGCGCCCATATCGACGGCCTGCGCCGCAAGAAGAAGAAAGTGGTGATCGCCAGCTATTCGACGGGCGCGCGCGAACGCCTGTCCGGGTTGCTCGCCGATCATGGCGTGGCCCGCATCGCGGCGGCCGATGACTGGCAGGAGGCGCTGGGCCTTGCCGCCGACGGGCGCGTGGCGCTGATCGTCCTTGGCCTTGACCATGGTTTCACCGCGCCCGATGTCGCGGTGCTGACCGAACAGGATATGTTGGGCGACCGGCTGGTGCGCCGCGCCAAGCGCAAGAAGAATGCCGACGCCTTTCTCCAGGAACTTGCCACGCTGACGCCCGGCGACCTGGTCGTCCATCGCGATCATGGCATTGGCCGCTATGATGGCCTGACGCAAATCCCGGTGTCGAAGGCCGCGCATGATTGCGTCGCGCTGGAATATGCCGGCGGCGACAAGCTCTACGTTCCGGTCGAAAATCTGGAGGTCCTGTCTCGCTACGGCTCTGAAACCGACGGCGTAAGCCTCGACAAGCTGGGCGGCGAAGCCTGGCAGCGGCGCAAGGCGAAGATGAAGGAGCGGATCCGCGAAATCGCGGGCGAGCTGCTCAAGACCGCCGCCGCCCGCGCGCTGCGCCCGGCCACCGTCGCCGAACCCGATGTCGCGGGCTATCCCGCTTTCGTCGACCGCTTCCCCTATCAGGAAACCGACGATCAGGACCGGGCGATCAGCGACGTGATCGAGGACCTTGGCGCGGGCAAGCCGATGGACCGGCTGGTGTGCGGCGATGTGGGGTTCGGCAAGACAGAGGTTGCGCTCCGCGCCGCCTTCGTCGCGGCGATGGCGGGGATGCAGGTCGTCGTCATCTGCCCCACCACCCTGCTCGCGCGGCAGCACCACATGAATTTCGTCGACCGCTTCCGTGGTTTCCCGATCGAGATCGGCCGCCTGTCCCGCCTCGTCCCCGACAAGGAGGCGAAGGCCGTCAAGGCGGGCCTGGCCGACGGCAGCATCGACATTGTCGTTGGCACCCATGCGCTGCTCGCCAAGGGCATCGAGTTCAAGCGGCTGGGGCTTGTCATCGTGGACGAGGAACAGAGGTTCGGCGTCACCCATAAGGAACGGTTGAAGGGCCTCAAGACCGACGTCCATGTGTTGACGCTGACCGCCACGCCGATTCCGCGCACGCTGCAAATGGCGATGTCGGGTCTGCGCGAATTGTCGGTCATCCAGACGCCGCCGGTCGATCGGCTTGCGGTGCGCACCTATGTCATGCCGTGGGATGGGGTGGTCATCCGCGAAGCCCTGCTGCGCGAACATTATCGCGGTGGGCAGAGCTTTTTCGTCGTGCCGCGCATCGCCGACCTTACCGAAGTCGAGGAGTTTCTGCGCAACGAGGTGCCCGAGGTCAAACCGATCGTCGCCCACGGTCAGATGAGCGCCACCGATGTGGAGGAGCGCATGTCGGCCTTTTACGACAAACGCTACGATGTGCTGCTGTCCACCACCATTGTCGAATCCGGCCTCGACATTCCCAGCGCCAATACGCTCATCATCCACCGCGCCGACCGCTTCGGCCTGGCCCAGCTCTACCAGCTGCGCGGCCGCGTCGGCCGGTCGAAGACGCGCGCCTATGCCTATATGACGACGCCCGCCAACCGCATCATCACCGACACGGCGGAAAAGCGGCTGAAGGTGTTGTCGGACCTCGACACGCTGGGTGCAGGCTTCCAGCTTGCTTCCCATGACCTCGACATTCGCGGCGCGGGCAATCTGGTCGGCGACGAACAGTCGGGCCATATCAAGGAAGTGGGCTTCGAACTCTACCAGTCGATGCTGGAGGACGCGATCCTGGACGCCAAGGCAGGCGGCATTGCCGAGGAACGGCGCAGCGAGGAGTTTTCGCCGCAGATCAGCGTCGATGCGCCGATCCTCATCCCGGAGGATTTTGTGCCCGACCTCGACCTGCGCATGGGGCTTTACCGCCGCATCAACGAACTGGAGGATCGCCAGGGCCTCGAATCCTTCGCCGCCGAACTGATTGACCGCTTCGGCAAGCTGCCGCTGCCGACGCAAAACCTGCTCAAGATCATTGAGATCAAGCAGAATTGCCTCGCCGCCAACATCGCCAAGATCGATGTCGGCCCCAAGGGCGCGCTCGTCACCTTTTTCGAGGATCGCTTCCCCAAGCCGGAAAATCTGGTCGCCTATGTCCAGCGGTTGAATGGCGTCGCCCGGCTGCGCCCCGACAGCAAGATCGTGCTGGACCGCGCCTGGGGCGATCCGCAGGCGCGCCTCAATGGCGTGCTGCAATTGTCCAAGGGGCTGGCAAAGGCCGCAGGATAAGGCGACGGGCGGGCGGCGCGCATCATGCGCCCCGCCCGTCGCACGCATCGTCAGCCGACGAAGGCGCGCTCGATCACGAACTGGCCGGGGGCCGCATTGGAGCCTTCGGTAAAGCCGGCGCCTTCGAAATAGGCGGCGAACTGCTTGATCATCTCCATGCTGCCGCACATCATGATCCGGTCGGTTTCCGGGTCGAACTTCTTCGCGCCGGGAATCCCTTCGAACAGCGCGCCGCTCTCGACCAGCGCGTCGATGCGCTGCGTGTTGCCCTCGAAGGGCTCGCGGGTGACGGTGGGCACATAATGGAATTGCGCGGGCGCCTGTTCGGACACCAGCGGGTCTTCGGCCCATTTGGCCTCCAGATCGTCGCGGAACGCCAGGTCGGACACGCGGCGTACCGAGTGGACGATCACGACCTGCTCGTAAAATGCATAGACGTCTGGGTCGCGCGACAGGCTGAGGAAGGGAGCAAGGCCCGTACCGGTCGACAGCATGAAGAGCCGCTTGCCCGGCAACAGCGCGTCGGTGACGAGCGTGCCGGTCGGCTTGCGGCCCAGATAAATCTGGTCGCCCGGCTGGATCAGTTGGAGCCGCGACGTCAGCGGGCCATCCTGCACCTTGATCGACAGAAACTCGATTTCCTCGTCCCAGCTGGGGCTGGCGACCGAATAGGCGCGCAGCAGCGGCTTGCCATTGTCGCCCTTGAGGCCGATCATCACGAACTCGCCCGAGCGGAAGCGGAAGCTGGCGGGGCGCGTGATGCGGAAGCTGAACAGATGTTCGTTCCAGTGCTTCACCGACAACACGGTTTCCACGGAAAGCGCGCCGGTGGGTTCCAATACCGGCTTTTCGGTCGTTACGTCGGTCAACTAACTTCGTCCTTGCTTGCCAGGGCGCGGCCAGCGCCGCTCTAGTTGCGGATCATTCGCAACAATTCAGATGGCCGCGAATTGGCCCGTCCGCGCCGCGAAGGCAAGGCCAAAAAAACTTGGGGTGGCCAAAGCGCGGGCTTTTGCCTGCCTATGAGATTTAGCCGAACAGTCCTTTGGCGATGCCGCTGAGTTCATTGGCGGGATTGCCGTCGCCGTCCCGGTCGAACAGGCTGCCGATCTGGCCCATGATCGCTTCGGGGCCGCCGAAACCGGCCATCAATTGCTGCAACTTGTCGGCCGACACGCCATGTTCCGCCGCGGTTTCGGCGAGCGCCGCCACGCTTGTTTCGCCAGACCCGATCTTTGCTGCGATTTCGCGCATCAGCGCCTGCATCTGCTCGGGCGTGACGCCGATCTGCGCGGCGACTGCTTCCAGCCCGCCCAGTTTACCGATGATGCTGTCGAACATGCGCGTCACTCCTTTTCACTATCCATGCAGAATAGCAGGGGCGCCGCGGCAACGCAAAAAGCCCCGTCGCTTAAAGATGGAGAAAACCAGACCCCATGAGAAAGGGGCGGGAAACCATAGTCCCCGCCCCTTCCGTCATATTGTCGTTCGCGTCAGGCGGCGGTCAGCGCCGCGCCGCGTACGCCATCGTCGACATGCTCCTCGAACTGCGCGAAATTGTCGACGAAGGCCTTGACCAGCGTTGCTGCCGTTTCGTCATAGGCCTCGCCATCCGCCCAGGATGCGCGCGGATCGAGAATGGTCGAGTCCACCCCCTCCACCGCGACCGGCACCTGGAACCCGAAATTGGGGTCGGTGCGGAACTGGGCGTTGTTCAGGCTGCCGTCGAGCGCGGCGTTAAGCAGCGCACGCGTGACCTTGATCGGCATGCGCTTGATGCCCGGCATCGTCGCCTTGCCACCCGACCAGCCGGTGTTGACCAGCCAGCAGGTGACGCCGCCCTTGTTGATCCGTTCTTTCAGCAGATTGCCATAGACCGACGGATGGCGCGGCATGAAGGGTGCGCCAAAGCAGGTCGAGAAGGTCGCGGTCGGCTCCGTCACGCCGATTTCGGTGCCCGCGACGCGCGCGGTATAGCCCGACAGGAAGTGGTACATCGCCTGTTCGGGCGTCAGCCGCGCGATCGGCGGCAGCACGCCATAAGCGTCGGCGGTGAGGAAGATGATATTCTTCGGGACCGGCCCCAAATTCTTCTCCGATGTATTCGGGATGAAGTCGATCGGGTAGGAACCGCGGCTATTTTCGGCGAGGCTGTTGTCATCCAGGTCGATGGCGCGGGTTTCCTCGTCCATCACGACATTTTCCAGCACCGTGCCGAACCGCTTGGTGGTGGCGAAGATTTCCGGTTCGGCCTCGGCCGACAGGTTGATCATCTTGGCATAGCAGCCGCCCTCGAAATTGAAGACCGCCGTGTCCGACCAGCCATGTTCGTCGTCACCGATCAGCGTGCGGCTGGCGTCCGCCGACAGCGTGGTCTTGCCGGTGCCACTGAGGCCGAAGAACACCGCCGTATCGCCGTTCGCGCCGATATTGGCCGAACAATGCATCGGCATCACACCCTTGGCCGGCAGCAGATAGTTGAGGATGCCGAACACGCTCTTCTTCATTTCGCCGGCATAGGCGGTGCCGCCGATCAGGATCAGCTTTTCGGTCAGGTTGACCGCGATCACCGTTTCGCTGCGGCAGCCATGGCGCGCGGGATCGGCGCGGAAGCTGGGCAGGTCGATGATCGTATATTCAGGCGCAAACCCGCTCAGTTCTTCAGCGCTCGGCCGCACCAGCAGCGTGCGGATGAACAGATTGTGCCAGGCAAATTCGTTGATGACGCGCACATTGACGCGGTGCTCAGGCTGCGACCCGCCAAACAGGTCGGCGACGTAGAGCGTCTCCTTTTCGCCCAGCGCCTTGAAGAAATCGTCCTTCAATGCGGCGAAATGCTCCGGCGTCATCGCGACATTGGTGTTGCCCCACCAGACGGTGCTTTCGGTTTCGGCGTCGCGGACGATGAACTTGTCCTTGGCGCTGCGGCCGGTATGCTTGCCGGTCTTGACGACCAGCGGGCCGTCCTTCGACAGTTTGCCCTCGCCATTGCGCACGGCCGCTTCGACCAGCGGCGCGGTGCCGAGATTCCAATGCTGGGTGGCATGAGTAGTGATGCCCTGGTCCGCCAGGGTGATAGAGGATTTGGCCTGCACGCCTTTGCTCCTGAATATGTTGTCGCCCGCCCCTATGATCAGGATGACGGCCGATCCGGCTCCCCGGCAACCCGCCGTTTTACGGCGTGGCGTCCGGCTTGCCGACAAGGCTGGGCATAGGCCGTGACGCCCCCAGCGTCAAACTGAGTCGATGCTGCGCCGCAGCGATCGTGACAGCACCGTGACGGACCATGCCGCGCGCCTTTCTTGCAGGCCCGCGCCCCATGGTCTAACGCTGCTGCGCTCTGCAACCTGACATGTCCGGGACGCCGCATGACCGCAACCATCGCATTGGTGGACGACGACAAGAATATCCTGACCTCCGTGTCGATCGCGCTACAGGCCGAAGGCTTCGTCACGCGCATCTATCCCGACCCCGAAGGCGCGCTCAAGGCGCTGCTCGACAATCCCGCCGACCTTGCCGTCTTCGATATCAAGATGCCGCGCATGGATGGGCTGGAGCTGTTGCGGCGGCTGCGGGAAAAAAGCGCGATGCCCGTCATCTTCCTCACCTCCAAGGCCGACGAGCTGGACGAGGCGCTGGGCCTGGCCATGGGTGCGGACGACTATATCTCCAAGCCCTTCTCGCAACGGCTGCTGATCGCGCGCATCCGCGCCATTTTGCGCCGGGCCGAGGCGAACCGCGCGCCCGAAACCAGCGACGAGCCGGTGGCCGAACCCATCGTGCGCGGCCGGCTGAAAATGGACCCGGCCCGGCACCGGGTCAAATGGGACGGCAAGGACGTGACGCTGACCGTCACCGAATTTCTGATCCTGGAAACGCTTGCCCAGCGCCCCGGCGTGGTCAAGAACCGCAACCAGCTGATGGACGCCGCCTATCAGGACGACGTCTATGTCGATGACCGCACCATCGACAGCCATATCAAGCGCCTGCGCCGCAAATTCCGTGAGGTAGACAGCCAGTTCAATGCAATCGACACGCTCTATGGCGCCGGATACCGATTCTCCGAGGAATGACCGCTTGCCCGCACCAGAGCGCTGGTCGGGGCGGGTCAGCCTCACCCCGCGCATCCTGGCGGTCAATGTATTCGCGCTGGCGCTGCTGGC
>NZ_DJDV01000037.1:18936-19069 GCF_002431195.1 Sphingobium sp. UBA5915
TTCTATCTCGACAGCTATCGCACCCGCATCGTCGATGACCGGCTGGTCCAGTCCGCGCGTGAACTGAAGCTGCTCGCCATCGGGCTGGACACCGCGCCGACCGACCGGCAGGACCGGCTGATCGCCGCCTATG
>NZ_DJDV01000037.1:19367-19559 GCF_002431195.1 Sphingobium sp. UBA5915
CGGCGCGTTGATCGCCGACAGCTTCGCCATGGACGCGCCGCGCTATGAACTGCGCTCACCCGAAGACGAAGCCTTGCGCCGCCATGTTGCGCGCTTCCTCGACAAGATGGTCGATCGCGTCGTGTCCGCCGACCGACCGCCCGATTTCGAGGAACCGGCGGTCGATCGCGCCAGCGCCTGGCCCGAACTGGT
>NZ_DJDV01000037.1:19837-20028 GCF_002431195.1 Sphingobium sp. UBA5915
TCGCCGCGCGCCGATCCGGCCAGCCCGAAGCGATGAACCGCTATGCGCCCGACCGCACATTCATGATCTCGGCCGCCGTGGCGATGAAGGACGGGACCAGCCTGCTCGCCACCGAAAACGCGCGCGACATCACCCGCACCGTGCGCGCCGAACGCTTCCGCCTGGGGCTGGTGCTGGCCGCGGCGGTGCTC
>NZ_DJDV01000045.1:0-42592 GCF_002431195.1 Sphingobium sp. UBA5915
GAATAGCCATCGCCCAGATCGATCGACGCCTGGCTTTCACCCTCCATCGAAGCGGACCAGCTGGCGCCTTCAGTCGGGGCGAAGCTCGACGCCTGGCCGCCCGTGCCCGGCAGCATCGTGCCGCCCTGCATCTGGAACATCATCGGCAGCGCAGCCGACGCGAAGGCGCTGGCCATGAGCGGCTGGAAATAGCTGGCCATGATGCCGCTGGCGAGTTGCAGCGTCATTCCCCCGGCCAGCGGGTTCGCCCCGAAATTGTTCGTGACGTTGAGATTGAACGTATTGTTGATGATCGTTGTCATGTTCATTCCCTCTCGTTGCAAAGAACCGGCGCAGGCCGGCAGTTCATGCGGGACGCGCGCCTTCCAGAGCGACGCGCGCCTGATCCAGTCCATCAATGATGCCGGCAATGTCGCTGGCCGATCCGAGTGTCGAAGCGCCGATCGCGCTGTCCGCCAGGTCGAGCGTCCGACCATCGGCATAGGCCGCCATGTCGGTCGCGACGGCGCTGGCGAAATCCTCGACAGCGCGCGTGAGCGCGCCGGCATCAGCGGCCGAGCCGCCAAAACTCGCGCTTATCTGGTCCGCCAAGGCGCGAAGGCCGTAGACGTCGCCCTGCCCGGGGGCGCTGATCGGCAGCAGGCCGAAGTTGCCAGCGATTTGGCCGACGATCTGGCTGGCAAGCGCGCGGACCTGATCGACCGGGCCAACGCCGGCGGAAGCGCCCCCCGTCTGGCCGAGGGCGCCGATCGCGCTGGCGCTGCTGATATTGGGGTCGATCGTCATGGGTCCTGTCTCATCCTGTCGACGGCCCGCGCCGTCCTGTCGCTGAGCATAAAAGCAGATCGGGCGGGCGAATGCGCTCCACGATCCGACTAGGGGGCTAGTCGATCCGACTAGCGGTGGCGGAAACCATCGTCAGTGAGGAGGATGTCGACAGGATCGGCCTGGAATATCTGCCGTCCGCCGCGCCGCGCCATTTCGGCATAGCGGGCGAGCGCGGTGCTATCTCCGCTGCGCAGGGCCGCCTCATGCGTGCCCGCCATGATCGCGCCCTGGATCATCAGCATCTCACCAAATTCCTGGCGCAGCGCATCGCTGTCCACCTGGTCGGCGACACGGGCAAAGGCGTTGGCCGCCTGACGCCGCACCCCTGCGGCCTGCGCGCGAGTGATGTCGGGCCGATGGTCGTTGGCGACGCCCCATTGGGCAAGCATGTAGAAGGCGAGTCCGTCGATCGCGTCATTGGCGCTGTAGCCAAGTCGGGGCGCCACTTTCTCATATTCGTCGACGGCGCGGCCCGACAGCACGATCTGCCGCATTTCGGCTTCCTGTGCCGCGCCTTCCCTGCCGGCAGCTTCGCCCATGATGTCCGCCAGCTTGCGCCGCACCGCAGGATCGGGACGATAGCCGCCATCGACATCGGCAACCACGCCCTGGCCGGGGGAGAGGTCGAGCGCCGGCAAGCTGCTCGGATCGAAGCGTGCGGGCGGCGCGCCCTGCTGAGGTCCTACGGGCGCGAAGAGCGACGCCAGCAAGGCGGCGGCCGCGGTCAGGCTGTGCAGCATCATCCCTGTCGTCCCGCCCTCACGCCCGGTCGTCTGCGCACAGGCTGAGCGTCGCGCCGTCGCGGGTGATGTCGATCCGCGCCGGCACCACGGCATCGGCATGGTCGGCCGCTGCGCCCGCTTCGATCGCGATGGCGGTGCCATTGTCGAGCCCGAACCAGCTTTGCGCATGCAGCGCGGCCTCGCCGCCCCAGATCGGGCTGCGCGTGTCGCTGGGCCGATGTTCGATCAGAACCTGCCCCGTCGCGCCATCGAGCAGCAGCCGATAATCGGCGCCAAGGTCCAGAGCGGCGCAGCCCGTGCCGGGCGCGAGCGTCACATCGCCGGCGGCTTCAGGATCGGCAAGGCCGCCGCCGACAGCCTCATAATGGCGGGCGATGCGGGGAAAGGCGGTGCCGCCGTGCACGTCGCTGCCGAAGGATCCGTAGATGCCGGGCCCCATTTGCTGGCAGCTGGTGTTGGCGCTGCGGTTCGCCGCACTCTTGGGCGGCAGATACCAGGCCATGGTGTTGAAAGGCCGGTCCAGCAGCGGAACCGCATCGCCGACCTGATTGGTAAGATAGCCCAAGAGCATCATGGCGGGTCTCCTGTCTCTGCCTGTGTCCGGCAGGATGGCGGCGGCCCGCCGCCGTCGCACTCCGCTATCCGACTAGTCCCCTAGTCGATCCGATTAGAGGCCGGCGCCCGCGCACAGCCCTTCCAGCTTGCGAACGCGCGGCTCGTTCGCGCCCAGTTCCGCCCGGAAGCGCGGCAGGCTGGCGCACGCGCGCCGCTGGCCAGCCGTGGGAGCAGCGTTGGCGCTCGATCTGCCTTCGCGGATGCGGCGCGCCTGGCCTTCGGCGACGGAGCGATGGAATATGCCCTCGGCCGCCTGGCCTGGGCTGATGACGGGCGCGATATCCTGGGCGGTTGCGACGCCGACGGGTGCCACAAGCGCCAGCGCGATGATTACAGTTCGGAACATGATCGTCCTCCTGTGCTGTCAAGCCCCTGATAAAAGAGGCGGAGGCCCGATCCAAGGGATGGGCCTCCAACCGTTTGCTTTGCGGGGTAAGCGGATTATTGCTTACGCGCGGTGTTCGACATGGCTTCGCCGATCGTCTTGATGGCGTTGTTGGTCGCGTTCATCAGCATGCTGAACTGCTGCGACACGACGCCGAATTCGGCCGAGGCGCTGGCGTCGTCGCCCTTCAGCGATTCGGCGCGGCTCTGCATGTCCTGACCCAGACGATCCAGTTCCTCGCCCAGCGCCTGCGCCATCGCCATTAGCCAGCCCGGCGCACCGGTCGAACCGGCGCCAGCGACCTTGCCCTTGCCGCCCGAAGCCTTAGCGTCCTTGAACTCTTCGCTCTGGCTCATTTCCTCGATGAACTGCATCATCATCTGCTGGACGCCATTCTGGGCCTGGGCGATGTCAAAGGGCGAAGCGCCGACACCGGCGCCGAACTGGTCGATCGCTTCATCGATGTTGCTGGCCGCGCCCTGGAAGTCGCCGATCGAACCGGCGAACTGGCTCTGCGCCATGTCGATGATGCCCTGGGGCAAGCCGAGCTTGTCGCCGAACTGCTGCAGGATCTGCTGACCCATCTGCGAGAAGACCTGCTGCGCCAACTGGGCGACGACGCCGCCGATCGGGCCGAGCATCGAGGTGGCGAGGAGGGAAATGGGGTTAAAGGAACCAATGCCAAACATCGTTATTCTCCTGTCCTTGAAAATCCGGCCCTAAAAGGGCGCCTGAACGGCGGCGCGAACGGGTCGAACCGCCGTCGTCGCCATCCTGTATGACCGACCTGCCAGCCGTCCGCCCTCCCCGATCCGACTAGGGTCCTAAGCGATCCGACTAGCTGAGCGGGTGGAAGAGCAGGCCGGCAAGCGCGTTGAGTTCGCGCACGCCGTCCAGCTCCAGCTTGCGGCACATATTGTTGAGGTGCACGCGCACCGTATTTTCGCTGATGACCAGCAGGGTCGCGATGTCGGCATTGGCGCGGCCCCAGCCCAGGAAGCGCAGCACCGCCACTTCGGTTCGGGTGAGCGTGCCGATCGCCTGGCTATGCCGTTCGGGCACGCGTGAGCGGGGGATGCGAAACTCGCCGATCGGCACATCCTCCTCCGCCGCGCGCGCATCGGCCTGGCGCAGCAAGCGCATCAATTCGCGCAGGCGGGCTTCCTCGTCCTGCCCGTCGGTCATCGCGCCAGCGTCCTTGCCACCGCGCGCACGACGTCGCTACGGGTAGACAGGTCCTTCAGCACCGCCTGCGCGAGCAGCGGCACCAGGATGAGGAGCAGCGCGGTCGCGGCCCAGCTCTTGATCGAGAGCGACAGGGAAAAGACGTTGAGCTGCTGCGCAAAGCGGTTGAGCAGGCCGAGCGCAGCATCGACGACATAGAGCATCACCAGAATCGGCGCGGCGAAGACCAGCGCCAGCGTCATCAACCGACCGAATTCCCCTTCGAACAGGATCAGCGACTGCGGATCCAGCACGGGCCAGCTCTTGGCGATCGGCCAGATGACGAAGCTTTCCATGATGGTGCCAACCAGCAGCAACAGTCCGCCCCAGGCGGCGAAGAGGACATGGGCGAGCCGTTGCAGCAGCGATCCGGTGAGCGATGTCATGGTGCCGCCATTGGGCTCCAATATCTGGCCGATGGTCGCGCCGACCTTGGCGTCGATAATCTCGCCTGCCGCCTCCATCGCCCAGAGGATGGTGGCGAAGAAGAAGCCGATGGCGATGCCGATCCCGGCTTCGCGCAGCAGCATGATCGCCCAGCCGAAAGTGCCGATATCCTGCACCATGAAATTGGGCTGGAGGGCGAAGGCGACGCCGCCGAAGGTGAGGATGATCGCGTTGCGGACCGTGGCGGGAATGGTGTTTTGCGCGAACAGGGGGATGATGGCGAAGGCGAAGCCGAAGCGGGCCGAGGCGATGCCGACCAGCAGCAATTCCATCATCCATCCCGGCACGCCCTGCATGCCTCCCGCCGCGCCCGCCATCACTGGCGCACCATGGCCGGGAACTGGGTGAAGATGGTGTTGCCATATTGGTAGAGGCTGCCCGCCAGCAGCGAGGCGGTGAGGAAGATGGTGGCGACGATGGCGAAGAATTTGAGCGTATATTGCAGCGTCTGTTCCTGAAGCTGCGTCGCCGCCTGCACCAGCGCGACCAGCAGCCCGACCGCCGAGGCCGCAACGATCGGCGGGGCGGACAGCAGCAGCACCAGCCACAGCGCGTCGATCGTCATGCGGATGATGCTGTCAGACATAGCTGAGCACCAGCCCGTGCGAGAGCTTCACCCACCCGTCGACCAGCACGAACAGCAAGATTTTGAACGGCAGGGATATTGTGACGGGCGAGAGCATCATCATGCCCATCGCCAGCAGAATGTTGGAGATCACGAGGTCGATCACCAGGAAGGGCAGGAAGATGAGGAAGCCGATCTGGAAGGCGACGGTCAGTTCGCGCACGACGAAGGCAGGCACGACGACGATGAAGTCGGTGGCGCTCGCCGCCTGCGTGCCGCTCTGTTTGGCGACTCGTTGCTGCGTGCGCAGGAAGAAGGCACGCTCGTCCGCGGCGCTATGCTTGATGAGGAAGGCGCGCAGCGGCTCCTTGGCGCGGTCGGCGGCGGAGAATATCTCGCTGGTCTGGGACGGTACGGCCTGCTGCCCCGAGGCCGCCGCCATCTGCTGCATGGTGGGATACATGACATAGACCGACAGAACGAGCGCCATGCCGTTCAGCACGACATTGGGCGGCACCTGCTGCAGCCCCAGCGCATTGCGCAGCAAGGACAGCACCACCACGATCTTGGTGAAGCTGGTCACCATCACCGCGAAGAAGGGCGCGAGTGCGATGAGGACGACGACAACAAGAGCGCTGCCGGGCGTGAAGGCGGACACGTCCATGGGTTCAGCCCTCCTTGAGAACCGTCTCTATGAGCACGCCATAGCTGTCGCCGACCGACACGATCTGGCCCGCCGCAATAGCGCGGCCGCCCGCGATGATACGGACGGGAAGCGCGCCGTCGCGATCCTGCAAGGGCAGCACGCCGCCCTGCTGCACCGCCTGAAGCCGAGAGAGCGGGACATCGGTCTGGTCCAACTCGAAGCGCAGTTGCACCGAAAAATCGTCCGCCGGGAATGTCGGGCTGGCGGGGGTTGGAGACATGGCAGGCGTATCGGCATCATCCATGATCTTCTCCTCTTGGGAACAAGCGGCTCAGTGCGGCCGGAAGCAGCGGGCGACCGGATCGAGCCGGCCCGTGATCGCATCGCCGTGCGGCGGGCACAGCGTGGCAGCGATGGGAGCCGGCCCGATCAGCAGCAGGTCGCCGGGCGAAAGCGTCGCCGCGTCGGCCGGGGACAGGCGCGGTCCCGCGACAGCGATCGCGACAGGCAGCGCGATATCGCCGAGCAGCGATGGCGCGAGCGGCGCGGGCTGGGCCAGAATGACCGCGTCGAACGGGACCGACAGCAGCAGGACGATCTGCTGGTCGAGCGAGCCGATCCGCACAGTCAGCCCTGCGGTGTCGGGACATGGACCGATGTCGAGCGGGTCCAACGTCAGGCCGAGCGCGGCTTCGACGGCGCTGAGCAGATCGTCGGCCGCGTCCAGCAGCGCCGCCATCCCCGGGCCATCGCCGGCATCCATGGACAGCGCGCGGCCGCCGAAGCGGAGCAGGCGAAAGGCGATGGCGTCAGCGCAGCGGAACCAGGCGGTCGCATCGTCGCCGCGCGGCAGAAGCTGCGCGCGCAGTACCTGATCATCGACGCTCAGGCCGCACAGCGCGCCGAGCAGGCTCTGGCGCAGATGCGCCTCCTCCGCACCCATGACAGGAAAGCGAGGCGGCTCGGGCGTCATCAGGGCCGTCCATCCGGGGCGAACGGCGCGGCGCGGCCTTCGGGCCAGCGCGCGAGCAGGCTGATATTGCCGCCAGTGACGCCGATCAACATGACCTCGCCCCGCACCTCGACGAGGGCGATGCGCTCGCGCTGGCCCACGGCCATAGCGCGCAGGAAGCGGATCGGCTGCTCGGTTGCTTCGCCGCCGCCCTGGAAATGATCGTTCCACCGCCGCAGCAGCCGCAGCGCCACCCATGCCAGGCCCAGCACGACGGCGAGCGCCAGCACAACGGCCAGCAGGCTGAGGAAGAAAGTCCCCGCGTTCATTCCGCATCCTCCCGCACCGGAGCTTCCAACCCGTCGCGCGCCCGACGCGCCCACAGGATGATTTCGGCAATCGCATCAAACCGGTCGCGCGGGATCGGCCCGCCCACCTCGCTTTCGCCCCAGACGCCGCGCGCCAGGCCGATATTGCGCACAATCGGTACGCCTTCGCGCTCCGCCTCGGCGCGCATGGCGGCGGCGAGCGGCCCTTCGCCCTTGGCCGCGACCATCGGCACCGGACAGTCTTCGGGATCATAGTCGAGCGCGATGGCGAGATGCGTCGGATTGGTCAGCAGCACATTGGCGCGGCCGGCGGCCGCCACGGCATTTTGATTGGCCCATTCCTCATGGAGTTGCCGGCGTTGCGCGCGCAGCATTGGATCGCCTTCATTATCCTTATGCTCCTGCTTGATGTCGCGCCGGCTCATCCGCAATTTCTTGATGAAGCTGTGCTGCGCCCAGGCCCGATCGGCGGCGGCGACAAGCAGGAAGATGGCGCAGGTCCAGGCGAAGAGCTGGATCGACACCGACCGGATCAGCGCCAGCATCGCACTCGCCACCTGGTCGCCATGATGGTCGACCGGCGACCATTCCGCCGCCTGCACCAAGCTGACGAAACCATCGGCCGAGCGCCAGAGGATGACCCCGGCGATCGTCAGGATCAGCGTAGCCTTCGCGACGGTCTTGAGGAGCTCGACCAGATTGTCCATGCTGAACATGCGCTTGAGCCCTTCGATCGGGTTCAGCTTGTCGAGTGAGGGCTTGAGCTTTTCGGTGGTGACGAGGGCGCCGACCTGTACGAATTCAGCGATTACGCCGATCAGCGCGGCAGGCCCCAGGATCAATAGGCTGACCGACACCAGCACGAGCAGCGCCGCCCAGCCCAGTACGGGCGCGGCCGCATCGAAGGGCATGCTGGTCGCCGTGCCGAGCGTATCGCGCATCAGACCGGTGATCTGCGCGCCGGCATGGCCGGCCGCGAACAGCAGCAGCAGGAACCACATGATCATGCCGAGAGCGGGCCCGACATCCTTCGACTTGGCGATGTCGCCCTTGCGGCGGGCGTCGCGCAGTCGCTTGGGAGTCGGCTTCTCGGTCTTGTCACCGCCGTCATTCTTTTGCGCCATGGAAACTCCACACCGTGCCTGGAGGCATGAACCGGGAAGAAGCTGTGCGGCAGTCAATGGGAACCGGCGCCAAACAGCTTCATGAAGTGCGTGTGTGGACCCAAGTAAAAGTTTAGACAAAGCGTCGCTTCGTCAACCCTCGATAGCAGGATTGGGACGAGCCGTTCATCTTCGCAGATGTTTCGACTTCGACATGGTAATTCATCTAGTCGTAACGATTATGTGACTGATTCGTCACGGTTCCATAGCAATCGACCAGTTGACTTCACTTCATCGCCTCTTGGCCACAATCCGTCTCGTTACAGTGGCTTCGCCGAAATTGTAGCGCGACAAAGCCCTCGCCAATCCGTCGCTCTCTGGGCGGATAAGCACAAGTATATGACGACAAATATCGTTAGATTACTACAGACTTAGACTGATCGAGAATTTGGTGTGTGGACGTCACCAGATAGGAGATCGTCAGGATGGCAATCGCAATTTTTCGCAATATTTCTATTGCGACTCTATTCGCATTTTCATCGGGGGGCAGCATTGCCTATGCCGAGGATAATGTAAGCTGGCGGGACATCGATTTCGGGTCCTGCCCGCTGAACGCCAATCTGCGCGTCGCCGATGGCGGCAGCACGAACGGCTATATGGCGTTACAGGGCTGTGCGGCGCGGATCGTTGTCGCTCCGCGCGCGCCGATCAGCACGACGCCCGACGTGGCGCGCATCATCGGTGTCAAGGAAGACAAGCCCAAGAAGCCGGAGCGCCGCCGCGGCAAGACCGCGCTGGCCGAACCGCCGCCGGGCACGCGCCGGGTCAGTGCCATGCTGGATCGTCCGGTCAAGATTGCCGGCTTCATGCCGGATTTCGACTCGCATATCCAGGCGACCGCCGCCGCCCACCGCATCGACCCACTGTTCCTGCACGCGATCATCGGCACCGAATCGACCTATCGCGCCAGCGCACTGTCGCATGCCGGCGCGCGGGGGTTGATGCAGATCATGCCGGGTACCGGCGCCCGCTTCGGCGTTGCGCAGGACGCGCTCTATGATCCGGCCACCAATATCGAAACCGGCGCGCGGCTGCTGAAATCGCTGCAGAAACGCTACGGCAAGGATTTCGACCTGATCCTGGCCGCCTATAATGCAGGTGAAGGCGCGGTGGCGCGCTATGGCAACCAGATCCCCCCCTATCGCGAAACGCAGGATTATGTCGTCAAGGTGATGGCGCGCTATGCCGCGCTGCGCAGCGGAGCGACGCGCTGATGGCCGCCAGCCTGATTTCCCGCCTGCCGCGCGGCGCGGTGCGCCCGGCAGACCTGATGCTGATCGTCGCCGTGGTGGCGATCGTCGCGCTGTTGATCCTGCCGTTGCCGGCAATCATGATCGACATGCTGGTCGCGACCAATATCGCCATCGGCCTGCTGCTGCTGCTTTCCACGCTGCACATCACAAAGCCGCTCGATTTCTCCACCTTTCCCACAGTGCTGCTGCTTTCGACGCTGTTTCGCCTGTCGCTTTCGATCGCGACCACGCGCATGATCCTGACGACCGCCGAGGGCGGGCACATCATCCAGCAGTTCGGCGAAATGGTCGCCGGCGGCAACCTGATCGTCGGGCTGGTCGTCTTCCTGATCATCACGGTCGTGCAGTTCATCGTCATTTCCAAGGGCGCCGAGCGCGTCGCCGAAGTGGCGGCGCGGTTCAGCCTGGACGCGATGCCCGGCAAGCAATTGTCGATCGACAGCGACCTGCGGTCCGGGCTGATCGGCAAAGACGAAGCGCGTGAGCGGCGGCGGACGCTGGAGCTGGAAAGCAAGCTGCACGGCAGCCTGGATGGCGCGATGAAGTTTGTGAAGGGCGACGCCATCGCCTCCATCGTCATCGTGCTGATCAACCTGGTCGGGGGCCTGGCCGTCGGCGTCTTTTCCCACGGGATGGAAGCGGGCGAGGCGATGCAGGTCTTTTCGATCCTGACCATCGGCGACGGCCTTGTCGCACAGATCCCGGCGCTGTTCAGCGCCATGGCGGCCGGCCTGCTGGTTACCCGCACGACGGACGAAAGCCGTGACGGGAGCCTGGGCCCGGCGATCGTGCAGCAGATCGGCAGCAAGCCCAAGGTGCTGGCGCCCGCCGCGATCCTGTGCCTGTTGATGGCGCTGATCCCCGGCTTTCCCGCTGCGGTCTTCATCGGCATCGCCTTTGCGCTGGGCAGCGCGGCGGCGTGGCAGCATCCGGTGTCGCACGCCTGGATCATGGGCAAGGCAGCGCGGTTCGACAAAGGCGAGAAGCCGCTGCCGCAAACGCTGGCGGCACAGCCCGAAGCGCCGCGCCCGGTACGGCCGCTGGTGCTGGAGATCGCCGCGCCCGCGCTCGACGCGGCCCAGGCCGAACGGCTGCGCGCCCGCTTTGTGCTGGTGATCGAAGCCGTGCAGGCGCGGCTGGGGCTGCCGATGCCGGCGGGCGAAGTCACGACCCGGCTGCTGCCCGAGGGGGAGCGGCCGCGCTGGACGCTGAGCGCCTATGAGGCGCCGGTCGGATCGGGCGAAGTCGACGGGCCGTTCGAAGAGGCGATCGCGCCGGCGATCGAGGCGCTGCTGCGGCGCAATGCCGCCCGTTTCCTGGGCCTGCAGGAAACCACCACCATGCTCAACCGCATGGGCGCCGACTATCCCGACCTGGTCAAGGAAGTCGTGCGCGCCGTGTCATCCCCGCGCATCGCCGAAGTGCTGCGCCTGCTTGCCGAAGAGGAGGTCTGTTTGCGGAATCTGCGCGACGTGTTGGAAGCCATCGCCGAAATCGGTCAATCGGAACGCAATGCGGTACCGATCGCGGACCGCACGCGGGTGGCGCTGCGCCGCTATATCGCCGCACCCCATATGGCGGATGGCCGTTTCCCCGTGCTGGTCGTGGGCGGCCGGCTGGAGCGTTTCTTCCGCGACAATCTACAGACGGTGGAGGGCGTCGCGCACCTCGCCATGCCGCCTGACCAAGCGCGCACGCTGATCGGCATGATCCGCAGCGAAACCGCCAAATGCGGTGCGCGGGCGATCATCACCGCCTATGATCTGCGCCGGCCGCTGCGGCAGTTGACCGCCGGCGACCTCTTTGGCTTGCCGATCCTGTGCTATAATGAGCTGACGCCCGCGCTGCCGCTGGACGTTGTCGGCACGCTCGACCGGACGCCCGACGCGATCGAGGAACAGGCGCCGATGGAGGCCGCAGCATGAGGGGGATGCTGCGCCTATCCTGTGCGCTCGCCCTGGCCAGCGCCACGCCCGCGCTGCATGCCGCCGAGCCGCCCTTTGGCGACCGCAAGGTCAACATCACCGCGCGCGATCAGCCGGCCCCCGATTTCCTGAACCAGTTCTTTGCCGCATCGGGCCTGCGGGTCGCGGTGAACGGCACGGTGTCTGGCAAGATCAACGGCCGTTTTTCGGGCATGCCCGCCGATATCTGGCGGCAGGTGGCGAGCGCGTTCAACCTGATCGCCTATTATGACGGGTCGGTCGTCACCGTCTACAGCGCCAATGACGTGCAGAGCCGCACGATGAGCGTGGCGGCAGGGCGCGCGGCCGACCTGTCGGGCGCGGTCACGCGCGGGCGGTTGAGCGACGGCAACAATCGTGTGCGCATCACATCGGCCGAAAGCGTGCTGGCGACCGGCGTGCCCCGTTTTCTGGACCAAGTGCAGCAAATCGCCAGCGCCCTGCCCCGCACAGCCGTGCGCGAGCGGCCGCCGGTCGCCGCGATCGCGCCGGGTCGCGCCCAGCCGCTGACGCCCGGCGGCATCGACCCCTATGAACTACGCGTCTTCTACCTGCGCTACGCCCGCGCCGATGACACCACGCTGCGCACGGGCGATCGCGAAGTGCGCGTGCCCGGCGTCGCCACCATCGTCGCGCGCGTGATGGGCGACGGGCTGCCGATCGGCACTGTTGGCGGCAGCTATGGCGCGCAGCAGGTGCGCCAGTCGGTGCCGCGCCTGATGGGCAAGGGGCTGGACAGCGTCGCGCCCGACGCGTCGCGCTCCACCCCTTATGACAATGACGAGGAGGATTATCTGGGCCTGCCGGGCCAGGAGCCGATCGTGGTCCAGGCCCAGCCCTCGCCGCAGGCGGGCCCGCGCATCACCGTCGATCCTTCGCTCAACGCCGTCATCGTGCGCGACCGCCCCGAAAACATGCCCGCCTATGAGGGGTTGGTGCGGTCGCTGGATGTCGCGCCGCAGATCGTGGAGCTGGAAGCGACGATCATCGACATCAATGTCGATCGGCTGCGCGAGCTGGGCATCAACTGGCGCTTCCGGAGCGGCGACTGGGGCGCGCTGTTCGGCGGCGACATCGTCCGGCGCACGGGCAATCCGCTGACCGACTCGCTGAATACCGGCAGCGTCAATCGCGGCCTGTCGCTGTCGGGCATCATCGGCGCGAACAACGAGTTCATTGCCCGCATCAGCGCGCTGGAGGAAAAGGGCGCGGCAAAGGTGGTGTCGCGACCGCAGCTCGTCACCCTGTCCAATGTCGAGGCGGTGTTCGACCGCACCCGCACCTTTTATGTCCGGGTCGCGGGCGATCGGCAGGTCGACCTGTTCAACGTGACTGCGGGCACGGTGCTGCGCGTCAACCCGCACGTGCTGGTCGATAATGGCCAGCCGCGCATCCGCATGGTCGTCAATGTCGAGGATGGCGCGCTGCTCGACGGCACGGTTGACCGCATTCCGGTGGTGGAGCGCGCCAGCGTCAATACCCAGGCGCTGATCGCCGAGGGCGAAAGCCTGTTGCTGGGCGGCCTGACCGTCAATTCCGACATGGACGCGGAAACCGCCATTCCGGTGCTGGGGCAGATCCCGGTGCTGGGCGAATTGTTCAAGTCACGATCGAAGCGCCGCCAGCATGTGGAGCGGCTCTTCCTGATTTCCCCGCGCATCAACCGGCTGGACATGCCGACAATGACGTCGCCCATGCCAACCAGGTTCGGCGGGGCGCCCGCGTCCCCGCCTGCGCCCCGCCTGCAGATGGAGACCCTGAAATGACCGCTGCAACGATCCGTGGGATCGACATGCCGCGCGGCACCGCCGTCGCGCACCGCGTGCTCAAACTCCTGTCGGGCCGCCTGTCCGGCAAGGCCTACCCGCTCGACGGGCGCGCGCGCGTCAGCATCGGCCATGGCCTGGCCAATGACGTGGTGCTGCGCGGCGCGGGCACGCGCGACTGCGCGATCGAACTGGAGCTCAACCCCGACACGGCGCAGCTGCGCGTGCTGCAGGGGCAGGTGGAGTTGCTGGGCCGCACGCTGGCAGCGGGCGAGCAGGCGGTGCTGCCGGCTTATCTGCCCTTCCGTCTGGGCGAATATCTGGTCGCGCATGGCGCCCCGGTATCGCCGCGCTGGGAGGATGCGAGCAAGATCGCCGATACACCCTGCGGCGTTGCGGTCGGGCCGTTGCAGGCGCCGCGCCTGATCGACCGGATGCTGGACATGGGCCGCGCGCATGTCGGCCGGATCGACCGCAAGATGGCGCGGCTGGCGCTAGGCGCGGGCTGCGCCGGGTTGTTGTGCGTCGCGGCGGCCGAACCGCTGGGAACGCTGGTCACCGGCCAGAGCGGCGACAAGGCCGCCCTGAGTCGCGCCGTGCGGCAGGCAGGCTTCGGCGGCGTCACGGTCGGCGAAGCGCCGGGCGGCGCGCTCAGCATCGGTGGCGTGGTGCGCGACGAAGAGGAGCTGGCCCGGCTGCGCGCGCTCGCGCCCCAGCATGGCGACGGCGTGATCGTCGATGCCCAGACCGGCCCGCAACTTGCCAGTGCGGCGACCGACATCCTGCAGGGCAAGGGCGTCGCTGCGCGCGTCAGCCCGGCCCAGCCCGGCGCGCTGGTCGTGCGCGCGGGCTATATGCCCGCCGACCGGCAGGCCCAGATTAGAGCCGACCTGCGCAAAGACCTGCCCGCCGTGCGGCAGGTGGGATTCCGCGTCGACGACAGCCTGGACGCGAGCCCGCTGCAATCTTTCTTCACCCAGAGCGGCGCGGGGCTGGCGACGATCGTCGCCGATCCCGCCCATATCGTGACCGCCGACGGATCGCACTGGTTTCCCGGCGCCACCCTGCCCACCGGACATCATCTGGTGTCTGTCGCCCCCAATGCCGTCACGTTCGAGAAGGACGGCCGGATGGAACGCATCACCCCCTGAAGACGCACATAAGGAGATTTGACATGACCGACAGCATTGCCCGCGCCGACATGGCGACCTTGGCCAATACGCCGCTGACCGGCGCGCGCATGCGCCAGGACGACGCGCCCGGCAACTGGTTCGAAGCCTTTGCCTCCGCCTGGGGCAAGGCGCTCGACCGCCAGGCCGCGACGATCGAGCAGAAATCCGACCTGATCGCCAATGAAGGCGGCGACAACCCCTCGCAGATCACCATGCTGACCGCCGAGGCGATGAAGATGAGCTTCCTGTCGAACAGCTCGCACAGTTCGATTGACAGCGTGTCCAAGGCGCTCGAGACCATGGCGCGCAAGCAATGATGGTCGATCCCGTCACCGCGCAGGCCGCGATCCCCGCCCGGCAGGTGGAGCTGGCCCCGGCCATGCCCCAGCAGGCCGGGCAGGACGCGGCGGCCGATTTTGCGGCGTCGCTCAAGGTCGCGGCGACCGAGCATATCGGCGGCACCGACATGTCGCCGGCGCTGCGCGGCATGCTCGGCACGCTGGACAAGGTGAATGGCGAAGCCAAGTCGGTCGCGGACTATGCCCGGTCGGTGGAAGGCACGGGCGGCGAACTGACGCCGGGCGAGGTCGTCCAGCTGACGATGCGCTGCCAGGAATTCATGTTCCATTGCCAGCTGACGTCCAACATCGCCAATCGCAGCTCGGAAGGCGTGCAGCAGCTGTTCCGCCAGCAGGGCTGAAACTGAGAGGAGAGAGACGGTGATCCCCAGAATCGGAAGGTCGGGCCTGGCCTTGGTCGCCGCGCTGGCGCTGGCCGGTTGCGGCAGCCAGGAAATCTACGGTCAATTGAAGGAGGGTCAGGCCAACGACATGATCGCGGCGCTGCGCGACGCGCATATCGATGCCGCCAAATCAGCGGACAAGGACGGCCAGTGGGCCGTCGCCGTCAGCCCCGACAATTTTTCCAAGGCGATCCAGCTGCTGCGGGCCAAGGGCCTGCCGCGCGAGGATTTCGCCAATCTGGGGTCGCTGTTCGAGAAGAAGGGGCTCGTCTTCTCACCCGTGGAGGAACGGGCGCGGCTGATCTACGGGTTGAGCCAGGAACTGAGCCACACTGTGAGCGAGATTGACGGCGTCGTCCAGGCGCGCGTCCATCTCGCCATGCCGGAAGCCGACCCCCTGTCCGACAAAATCAAGCCCGCATCGGCCGCCATCTTCGTCAAATATCAGCCCGGCTATGACCTGCGCAGCCAGACCGGGGCGATTAAGTCGCTGGTGACCAACAGCATCGAAGGACTGGCCTATGACAAGGTGTCGGTGGTGATGGTGCCAAGCCAGGCCGCGCCGCCGCCCGAGCAGTCGATGCTGGTAGCGAGCTTCGACAGCTGGGCAAGCCGCTTGCTGCTGGCGCTGGCCGGGCTGGGCGGGCTCGCCACCCTGTTCTGGCGTCGGCGGCGCCCCGTCGCGGTCCCCGCACGGGTCGAGAGCGAGCAGGCATGAGCAGCGGTTCGGCGGCGCGGCGCGAACTGGCGCAGGTGGCGCGTCATGGCGGCTGGCCGATGACTCGTGGCGCGCGCCTTGGTCGCCCGACGCGACCGGATTTTGCGACGTTGCGCGCGCTGCCGCGATGGCCGGCTCTGGCCCCCGCGCGGCAGCAGCGAGTCGCGACGGTCGCGCTGCTGATCGGCGCGCAGTCGGCGCTGGGGCGACTGATCGACGGCGCGCGCCTGCGCGGCTACGCCATGCTGGTGGGCGCGCCGGTACTGGAACGGCTGTGGATGCTGGAAGATGGCGGTCGCGATCCACTGCCCCCAATTGAGGTGCTGCCTCATGCAGCCGAGCGCTTGCTGCGCGGGGCGGCCACGGACGCCGAGGCGCGCCAACGCTTGGGCCAGGCCGAAGCGCTTCTCAAGGAACTGGACGCATGGCCTTTCACCTGATCCACGCCGATGGGCGCAGCCTGCTAGCGAGCGACAAGCCGCTGCTGCGCGACCAGGAGCGCGCGCCGATAACCGAGGCCGTCGCGCTGCTGGACGCGGTGCGCGGCTGGCATGACAGGCAGGCACAGGCCCTGGCCGAGGCGCGCGAGGCGGCGGCTGCGGAGGGCCGGCGCACCGGTGAAGAGGAGGGCCGCGCTGCCTTTGCCGAGGCGATCGTCGCGCTGACCGAGGAGGCGCAGGCCGATGCCGCCCGCCGCGACGAGGATGTCGCCGCGCTGGCCTTGGCGGCGCTGCGCCAGATGGTCGGCGCGCTGCCCGCCGAGGATAGAATGGCCGGCATCGCCCGCCGCGCCGTCGAAGCGCTGGGGTCGCGTGGACCGATATTGGTCGAAGTGTCCGCCGCGATGCAGCCGCATATCGAGCGCGCATTCGCCGACCGGCCGTCATCGGTCGAACTGGCGGTGCGGCCGCGCGAAGGCCTAACCGACGACCAGTGCCGGCTAACGGCCCCGGATGGTCGGATCGTCGCCGATGTGGGCGTACAGATACAATCCTTCGCCGCGCGCTGGGAGGTGGCCGATGCGCTCTGATACCCGCCTGTCCGCCCTGTTCGACACGCTGGAGGCCGGGCCGGGCTTCGAGCAGCGTGGCAAGGTACGCGGCGCGATCGGCACGGCGATCCGCGTGAGCGGCGTCACCGTGCGCATCGGCGACATTTGCGAGTTGGCGAGCCCGGTGGGCCGCCATTCGCTGCTGGCCGAGGTGGTCGGCCTGTCCGAACATGAAGCGATCCTGTCGCCGATGGGAGACCTGCGCGGCCTGTCGGGCGAAACCGAAGTGATGGTGCGCGTGGGCGAGGACCGCGTGCCGGTGTCGGGCGCGCTGCTGGGCCGGGTGCTGGACGCGCGGTTGCAACCGCTCGACGGGCGGCCACCGGTCGAAACGCCGGCCAGCCAGCCCCTCTATGCCGCCGCGCCCAATCCGATGGAGCGCCAGCGGATCGACAGGCAGGTGGAAACGGGCGTGCGCGCGATCGACGGGCTGCTGCCGCTGGGACGTGGGCAACGGATCGGCGTGTTTGCCGCGGCAGGCGGCGGCAAGAGTACCTTGCTCGGCACGCTGGCGCGGCAAGCCCGGGCCGACGTTATTGTCATCGCCCTGATCGGCGAGCGCGGTCGCGAGGTGCGCGAATTCATCGAGGACAATCTGGGCAGCGAGGGACTGGCGCGATCGGTGGTGATTGCATCGACATCCGACCGCCCGGCGCTGGAGCGCGCGCGCGCCGCCCATGCTGCCACCGCCATCGCCGAGGGCTTTCGCGCCGAGGGCAAGCATGTCCTGCTGCTCATGGATTCAGTGACCCGCTTCGCCCGCGCACTGCGCGAGATCGGTCTGGCGTCGGGCGAGCCGCCGGTGCGGCGCGGCTTTCCCCCTTCGGTCTTCGCCGAACTGCCGCGCCTGTTTGAACGGGCCGGATGCGACGCCCGCGGCGAAATCACCGGCATCTACACGGTGCTGCTGGAGGAGGAGGAGGATGACCCGGTCGGCGAGGAAGTGCGATCACTGCTCGACGGCCATGTCATCCTGTCACGCAAGCTGGCGGCGCGCGGCCATTATCCTGCGATTGACATATTGGTGAGCCAGAGCCGGCTGATGGGACAGTTGATGGAGGAAGGCGAGCGCCGCGCCGCCCTGTCCTTTCGCGCGATGCTCGCCAAGCTCGACGAGATCGAGCTGCTGCTGCAGGTCGGCGACTATAAGCCGGGGCAGGACGCATTGGCCGACCGCGCCATCGCGCGGCGCGACGAACTGGACGGCTTCCTGCGGCAATCGACTCATGAAACGGCGTCCTTGCCGATGACACGCGCCATCCTGAGAGGATTTGAATGATGAGCGACCAGATCGACCAGCTCAAGACCATCGTCCGGCTGCGCAAGCGCGACCTGGAGCGGTGCGCGCACGATGTAGCGGCCGCGCGGCAGGCGATCGTCGCCGCGCAGGTGCAGGAGGAGCAGGCGGCGCGCGCCTGCGCCGACGCGTTGGCGAGCCGGGCGGCGGCGATGACGGAGCGGCTCGGCCAGCCCTGCGACCCGCTGGTCCAGCTGCATTGCGAGGCCGTATCCGCACGAGCGGAGGCATCGCAGCTGCTACGCACCCAAGCCGGCGCGGCGCTGGCGGAGGCGCGTGCGCTGGCCGACCGGCTTAAGCGCGAATGGCTGCGCGCGCAGGCGCGGCATGATGCGATGTTGGGGGAACTGGAGCGCGCGGTGCAAAGCTGGCAGCGCCAGGTCGGCCGCCGCGCCGAGGACGAGGTGCGTCCCGCCCCGATCCCGGCGATGCTGGCATGAGCGCGGCGATCGACTCGACAACGCCGCAGCCGGTGGCACTGCGCACGGGCACAGGGACGCGGACGGATACGGTCGCCAAGGACGCGGCCGGCTCCGAAGCGGCGGAAAGTTTTCGCAACCTGCTGGCGCGCAAGACCAGGAATGGCGGCGGCGAGGGCAAGCCGTTGCGCAAGCAGAAAGGTGCGGACGAAGCGGCGACGCTCCCCGCGCCCGCGCCGGCTCCCGCCATGACGTTGGCATTGTCGCCGCAGACCCTGGGGGTGGCAAAGCATGGCTCCGCGTCAGGGCCGAGCGATGACAAGGTGAGCCAGGCGCTCGCACCTCAACTCCAGCGGACGGGCGAGGCGCAGGGCGCGCCAGTGGCGACATCCCCTGCCGGCGCGGCCGTGCAGGAGGCGGCGAGCGCGCAAATGTGGGTGCAGCGGATGGATGCAGGAGTTCCGTCATCGGCCTCCACCCACCTCAGTCTGCCGGGCGACCAGTGGCGCGCCGAACATGTGCGGATCGATGCGCAGCAAGGCGGGCTGTCCGTGCTGATCGACCTTGGCGCGGACGCGCAGGGCAGGAATGAGGCGCTCAAGGAGCTCGAAGCGCGGCTGCGCGCCCGAGGGCTGGACGCGACGATCCGCGACGGTGGGGCAGCGCTGCGCTAAACGGCCTTCAGACCTCCGCCGCCATCAGCGCCGCATTGGTGCGCGCAGGGGCGGCTCGCGTCGGTCCGACCAGACGCTGTCGCTGGGCCCGGTATGCCATCTGGCGCAATACCGCATGCAAAGCCCGCTCCCATCGTCCTGACCGGCAGGATAGGCTGTTCCGCAGCAAAAGCCGCGCCATTACTTGCGCCCGATCCGATACGGTCCATTGCGCTCCGTCAGCACCGCCCCCTTCCAGCTCAGCTTGAGCTGGCCCTCGCCAAGCAGCGCGTCAACGGCGGCGTGCACCATCGGCATCGCGTCTCGCCATGCCTCCTCCGATCCAGTCATGGCGCGTGCCACCTCGCTCGGGCACATGGTCGCGTCTGCCGTTCGCTTGGCCAGCAGCTCCAAGACCGTGTGTCGCGCGCTTGCCGTCACGGCTTCCGGCGCCCTTTGCGCGACGACCGCCCCGCAGTCATCGGGTCGGGCTTGGCCGGGGGCTTCCAACCCTCCGGTGCCGTCACTTGCTGTCGGTTGGTGCCGAGTCCCATAGCGCCGGGGCGCTGACGCTCGACGCCCGACAGGTCCGCCCTCTCAGCCTCGGTCACTGTGGCACCGCCGCGGATCAGGCTGATCATGTCTCGGACGCGGCTCGCCTGCTCAAAATCCAGGGCACGGACTGCGGCTTCCATTCTGCAGCGGGCCGTGATCCCCGATTACGAACAATGGGATGAGATTAGCGGCACCTCGGATCTGGAAGCATTCCGCCAGGCTGGAATCCGCTCCGCGCAAACGACGCCCCTGCTTTCCCGCAGCGGTAAGCTGCTTGGCATGATATCGACCCACTGGGCGGTTCCGCACGAGCCATCAGCGCGAGACCTGCGTCTCCTCGATATTCTTGCTCGCCAGGCAGCGGACTTGTTGGACCGCACCATCGCTGAGGAGGAACTGCGTAGGCTGAATGAATCGCTGGAAGTCAGGATCGAGGTACGCTCACGCGAATTGCTGGCGGCTGAAAACCAGGTCCGCCAGATGCAGAAAATGGAAGCGATCGGCCAGCTGACCGGCGGTGTTGCCCATGACTTCAACAATCTTCTGACGATCATTCGTTCTTCGGCTGAATTGCTTGGTCGGCGCGAACTGCCGCGTGACCGGCAGCAAAAATATATCGACGCCATTTCAGAAACCGCAGACAGGGCAGCAAAGCTGACAGGGCAGCTCCTCGCCTTCGCCCGTCGGCAGGCTCTGCGGCCCGAGATTTTCAACGCTGTCGCCCGGGTGGAAGCGGTGGCCGACATGCTGAGGACCGTGGTGGGCGCGCGTGTCGATCTCATCGTTACATCTGAAGGGGAAGGCTGCTGCGTCGAAGTCGATGCGAGCCAGTTCGAAACCGCACTTGTAAATCTCGCGGTGAATGCGCGCGATGCGATGAATGGAGAAGGGCGCATCGAAATCGCGATCGTGCCTGCCGATGGTGTTCCGGCGCGTCGGGGACATGCCGCTGCCAAGGGCGACTATGTGAAGGTCTCGGTGATCGATGCTGGATCCGGGATCCCCCCGGAGGAGCTGGAGCGTATCTTCGAGCCATTTTTCACGACCAAGGAAGTGGGCAAGGGCACGGGCCTCGGCCTTTCCCAGGTTTATGGTTTTACCAAGCAATCGGGTGGTGAGATCGACGTGGTCAGCAACGTCGGTCAAGGCACGATGTTCAGCCTGTATCTTCGCCGTGTCACCGCATTGGACGAGAAGGGCGCGGAGGTTGCGGAACCGCGGATCGATGCGGCTGCTGCAAGCATTCTCATCGTGGAGGATAATGACCAGGTCGGTGAATTTGCGTCTCAACTGCTTGGCGATCTGGGCTTTGTAACCCAGCGCGCAGCCAATGCGCTCGAGGCTATCGCCATTTTGGAAATGGCTCATGACGATGTCGATATCATATTCTCGGATGTCGTCATGCCGGGCATGAATGGCGTCGAGCTGGGCAAGAAAATCCGGGCGCGCTGGCCCGACAAGACGGCGGTGCTCACCAGCGGCTATAGCCATGCCCTGGCCGAAGATAGCGGGCACGGATTTCCACTTCTCCATAAACCCTATTCGGTAGAGGAATTATCTTGCATCCTCCGCGATGCGGCCGCCTGAGATTGGCCCGGCGCTCTTGATGTGAGAATATGAAGGCGTCGCAGCGTTGCGTGTCGGGTGCCTTCAGTCCAGGCCGGTATGAGGATGAACGCGCGATATCCTCGACGCGGCATTTGCTGGCAGGGCCAAAAGCCCCTTCGATCTGCCTCATGCAAGATCGAAGGGGCAGGGAGCCGGGTCATTGGCGATCACCGCCATGGCCCGTCCGTACACGCAGAGATTCTGAAAAAGGAACGTACGCTCAGGACTTAAGGCCCTTCGCCATGTTGAGATGTGCCGTCACGATGGGAACAAGCTTGGTAGCGAATTCCTTCAGCGAGGGAACGTCACCATTGCCAGAATATGCTTTGAGCGTGTCGAGCGTCTCCTGATGTCCCCGGGTCTGCGCTTCGATATAGGCGGCATCGAAGTCTGCCCCTTTCTTGCCCTTGAGCGCGTCGAGCGACTGTTGCTGCGCGCTGGACAGGAGCGGCTTGGGCACGATAGCTGGCGACGCAGCGCTCGCAGCCTGGCCGAGCTTTGCCGTTGAATCGGTATGCGCCTTGATCATCGACTCCGCGAATTTCTTTACGGACGCCGACTGGCTGTTGGCTTGTGCCAATCTCGAGCTTTCGATTTCGAATGTATCGCTCGCCGCTGCCGCATTGGCGAACATCTGACCTGCGCTCTCCGCAACGGGCGCCGGTTCGATGGCGTTGACACTGTTCAACGGCGCTGCCGCGGCGTTGTTGGACGTCGTATCGACCTTCTTGCCGCATCCGCCAAGTGTCAGCGCTGCCAATGATATCGCCACTGTCGCGAACTGCATCTTCATCGATCGTCTCCCGGATCATCCTCTGTCGGAACGTCAACCCGCCGCGTCCAAGCTCGTTCCCATGGGAGCCTTCTTTGCCACCCGCCGTTTGGTGATGATTGAACCATCACATGGAGGACAGGCACATGGGCATCTTCAGCAAGATCAGGGACAAGATTTTTGGTCATGACGACCAGACGGCAAGCAATGGCGCTCCTGCACCCGCCACGAATGTCCAGACGGCCAGCCCGACCCCGCCAGCCACTACGCCCGCTGCGTCGCCCGCCGCGGCCACCGCGTCACCTGAGGCAGCCTCGCTGCCGCAGGTCGATGTCGGCGCGGTTCTCTCGGCCATGGCCGACGCCAGGGGAGGCGGGGGAAATTATCAAAGTTCGATCGTCGATCTGCTGAAGCTGCTCGATCTTGATTCCAGCCTTGCGGCGCGCAAGGAACTGGCCGACGAACTGGCTGTCCATGAGGGCGCTGATGGCAGCGCCGAGCAGAATATCGCGCTGCACAGGGCGGTGATGACGAAACTCGCTGAAAATGGCGGTGTGGTTCCCGATAGCCTTCGCGACTAAGGCCTCTGGCCATGCCGCTCCTTCTTGAGGTGGCGGCCCGGCGTTATCCTGTCAGAACCATTTCTGTTGGGATGGTGGCCCCGCGGTGACGCGGGGCCATCCTTGCGTCAGGCGATCCCTGCGCCGCCGGTCACGCCATAGACTTCACCGGTGATATAGCTGCCCTCCTGCGAGGCCAGCAGCACATAGACGGGCGCGATCTCGACCGGCTGACCAGGGCGGCCAAACTGGCTCTGCTCCCCGAACGTGGTGACCTTGTCCTGCGGCTGACCGCCACTGGATTGCAGGACCGTCCAGAATGGACCGGGGGCAACCACATTTGCCCGGATGCCCTTTTCGATCAGCTGTTTGGCCAGCGCTTTGGTATATACCATCAACGCCTTCCTGCGCGTTGGTGCCCAGGCGGAGGCGAAGGCTGCTCTGACCTGGTTGCTTAAGCAAATCGAGGAAGTGGGGCCGCGCGTCTGCTATTCGATCTGGGGCGGCGCAGCTTCAGACGTCCGGACAGTCGATCTGCCTGGCTATGACCGTTCAGAGCCGGTTGTTGCTGGAAACCGCGCCACGGATCAGCGGCAGCATGGGATATATGGCGATATCTTCGAGACCGCGGCATGCTTCGTAGACCATGGCAATATCCTGGACGCGCGCAGCGCAGAGATATTGGCCCATCTCGCCGACCAATGTGCGGACATCTGGCGCCAGAAGGATAGCGGCATCTGGGAGCTTGCCGAAGAACAGCATTATACCATGTCGAAAATCAGTTGCTGGCAGGCCCTGGCTCGCGCCGTTGAACTGGCCGACGCAGGACAATTGCCGACGACCTGCCGCGATCGCTGGTCACGCGAACGGGACAGGATCGAGGCCTGGATAACGGAGCATTGCTGGTCCGAGAGCTTGGGCGCCTATAGCTTCTATCCGGGCACCGATCGCCTCGATGCGTCCCTCACCCTTGCCGTGCGCTTTGGGTTCGATGGACGGGATCGCCTGCGTCGAACGGTCGAAGCGATTGATCGAGAGCTCGGCTGTGGACCCTATCATTATCGCTATTCCGGAGCCGACAAGGAAGAAGGCTGCTTCCTCGCCTGCACCTTCTGGATGGTCGAAGCCAAAATTCTGCTTGATCAGCCTGAAGCGGCGTCCAGGGCATTTACCGAAGCCATTGGAGGGCTGGCGCCCACTGCTGGCGTATATCCTGAAATGATCGACCCTGCGTCCGGGCGCTATCTCGGCAACATGCCGCAAGGACTGACCCATCTTGCGATCATTCAGGCTCTCATGTCGCTGCAGGCTCGCAGAGGCTAGGCTCCCGAACATGGCCCAGCTTCCAGGCTCCGCTGAAACCCGCGCCGTTCAAGGCTGCTGATTATAGGATGGGCCAGTATGCTCGGTCGCGACGTTGTTGCCGGTGGCCTGATCCTGCTCAAGTTCCTCGCCATGCCAGACATTCCTCGCGACGAATATGATGATGAACAGGGCGATGATGACGCCGCAAATGAATGCGCCGGCCTTTGCGAGCCGGCGCGGCGAGGGCTTCTCATCTGACGCCATCAGTGAGCGTCCTCCAGCAATAGCTCGCCTTCCTCCTCGCCATCCCAATAATGCGCGCGCTCGCCGATCACCCGGATCAAGACAAGGCCAGGCGTCTGCGTGCCCTGCGGCCACCACCGTTCCAGGCCTTTCGTCCAATGCGCTTCGAACTGGGCCTTGTCGCGGATGAGCATGGCGGTCCCTTCCACCGCCAGAAAGAAGGGACGTTGTCCCAACAAGCCCGATTTACCCTGATAGCTTAGATTTACTGCGGGATCGGCCTTGATATCGGACACCATGAGCGTGGTTTCCTCCGTGAAAAACCAGGCGCTACCGTCATAATCGACCTCGCGGTTGTTGCTCATCGGACGCGATCCGATCGCGCCGCCACCCGTATGGGTAGCAAGCATCGCGAAATCGATCTCCTTCATTTTGCGCGACAGGTCTTCAAGCGACATGGACATGACTGTCTACTCCCATTGTTACGGCATCAACGCACGAGCAGAAACAACGAGCCACCCCACGGCGAAGCGTCGCTACAAGAACGCGTCCGCCTGGACAGGATCAGCCTTGTACGAGCTTTCTCGCCTGCGACGGCAGTTGCGCCTCTGCCTGGGCGTCCGACGATGACGGGCGGCGGCCGCCTCGGACCATCTCCTCTATCCAGGTGAGCAGCAACTGGTTGTAGGCCCGTCGGCCGCCTTCATCCCGCAGCGAATGATCAGCGCCTTTTAGAATACGATAACTCAGCGAATTGCTGTTGTGGAACGCCGACATGTAGGAGCTGATGGTGGCGTGCGGCACATAATCGTCATGTTCCGATTCAACGATCAGAACATCGCCGGCAAAGCGCTCACAAGCGGCCAGAGCCTTGTCTTCCCGGCCCGTTCGAAAGTGTGCCCGATAGGCATTGATGAGATCGCGGTCGAGCTTTGCCTTGGGCACATCCCAATGTTCGTCAGGATAGAGCGCAGGAACACGAAGCGCCAACCAGTTGACCGGGCGAGCCGCAGTCAGCAATGCCGCGAGATAGCCACCATAGCTGGTGCCAACGACCGCAATCGCCGAGGGGTCGACCTGGTCCTGCCTGACGAGAAAATCATAGGCCGCCGTCACGTCCGCAAGACCGTGCGACCGGGTCACGACATTGCGCTCTTCGGCATGTCTGGCATGGCCTCGCAGGTCGAACGTGAAGCAGATGCAGCCCAATTGGGCGATCTCTTCGGCTCTCACCATGTCCTGTTCGCGCGAACCGCCCCATCCATGGATGAAGAGAATGCCAGGGACCAGCTTGTCGGGCGACAACAAGGTTGCCTCCAGGCTCTCGCCCTCGACGTCAAAGCATAGCTGACTGCCTGTCATTCCAGCTCCATCGCATATTTTGTCATCGGTCCTGCCACGGGGTCGACACCGCTATAATAGATAATGCTGCCGTCCGGAGCGGCATCGACCTCGCCATAAATCTCCATCGTCATGCATGTCACAGCCGAGCGGCCGGCATCCCGCGCCAGGGCTTCGAACGCCGCGATCTCCGCGCCGCTCGCGCCGCCGGCGCGCCAACTCTGCTCGAGCACGCCGATGCGACGTTCCCCGTAGGAATTGACGCCCGCGGCGACATCGTAATTGCGGCGAGACGCCAGCAAATCCGGATAGAATCGTGAGACGATAGCGTCATAGCCGATCGCTTTATCGATCCCCTGCTGCAGTTCGTCAGCCAGACCCAGGCTCGCAAGCCGGTCCAGACCGCCCCTCACGACATGAAGGGTGGAGCCACCATAGACAGTCGCGCCACTGTTGTTGGTGGTGAGCCGCTGCGTGCCCCAATAGGAAATCACCTCGCCAAACAGGCGCGTCGTGCCGACGCTGTAGGTGACAACGTCATCGAGATTCTCCTCGATCACCACGCCATGCCTCGAAATGGCAGCCTGGTCGAGCTGGGCGATCGCTTCGTCCAGTTCCTTGACCGAGGTCGCGACGAACTGGCCTAGTCCGGCAGTGGCCTCGACTTCCTTCAGGCGGATCGCCGTGCGTCCGAGCATATCAAGAGCGGCGGCGCGGACCGCATCGAGAGTGAAGGCCGACCAGCCCGAAAGAACGTGAGGAGCAAGAGCCAAGCCCAGTTCAGCGCGCCATCCGGCGGGAATTGCAGGGTCGTCCCCGAGGACCGGATGCGTGATGACCTTGCTCCCGACAAAGGGAAACGGCACGACGCCACCGTAGATCTGGCTCTCAGTCTGGATGCCCAGTTTTCTTGCCGTCGAGAGATCGATTGTGCCTGTCGGAATGAAGAGCGTGTCCGCCTCGCCCCCCGAAAGCTGCTGGTCGCTCAAACTGTCATGATCGACAAATCTTGCCTCGCCGAGCCGGGCAATCCTGCGGGCAAGCTCGCTCCGTGAGGCCTTGTCATGTTCATTGTTCAGGGCGCTGGACTGCGTGGAATGGATCTTCACAAAGTGGGTCTGATGCGAGCGAGCCATTGGGCCTCACGGATTTGGAGGGGCTGCCGAGCGGCATCTTGCTACAACCCCATGCTCAGACATTTTATCCATGATCTCGCGAACCAGGCATCCCTGATTTGCGGCTCCAGATGTATAAGGGGGTCAGGGCTTTTCCTGGAATGCGCGCCACCAGGGCATCTCGCCGCTTAAATGCCCCTGATCGCCTGCAAAATGATCCATGATATCACGCATATGATCTGCGCAGGCTCGGACGAGAATCCAGCTTGGATCGCCTTTACCCTGCGTGGAAAGGTCGCGGAGGAGCGAAATTTCCTCCGCCATGAGCGTCAGCGCTTCGACATCATCACGCATGCGTGAATCCCGGCTAATATGTTCCTCTCATCCTGGTGAACTCGACACAGGAGAGAAATATCCTGATCGGCTTCATTCCCGCGCTCGCAAAGGGGATCATTTGGCCAACCCATCCATTTCTCCGAAAAGGAGAAAGGCGGTGAAGCAAATGCATTGGCCGAGGAAACTGACGGTCGTTCGGCATGGCCAGAGCGCAGGCAACGTCGCGCGGGATGCAGCCATGCAGGCCAATGTCGATCGCATAGACTTGTCCGAGCGAGACGCTGACGTGCCCCTGAGCGACCTGGGCCGCGACCAGGCCGGAGCGCTGGGACGTTGGTATGCCGGCGAGGCACCGCGTGAGCGTCCGGATGTTCTCCTTGCATCTCCCTATCGACGCGCGTGCGAGACCGCAGATCTGTTCCGTCAAGCCGGAGGTTGCGCAGGCAATGTGCCCATCTGCTTTGACGAGAGGCTGCGGGAAAAGGAATTCGGCATCCTCGATGGGCTAACATCCATGGGGATAAGCAGCATCGAACCGCAGCAAGCAGAATTTCGCAGGCTGCTAGGCAAATTCTATCATCGCCCTCCAGGAGGCGAAAGCTGGTGCGATGTCATTCTGCGACTGCGCTCCGTCATGGATACGATCGCGCTTCATCATGCGGACCGGCACGTGATGATCTTCACGCATCAAGTGGTGGTGCTATGTCTGCGGTACATCATCGAAGGCATGACCGAGGCCGAGATACTGGAAATTGACCGTGATGGCGATGTCGCCAACTGCGCCATCACCGAATATGCATTCGACGCGGAGACGGGCAAGGATGGAGGGCTATTGCTCGGTCGATACAATGTGACGGCCCCGGTCGAGCGGGAGGACATGCCCGTTACCCGCGCGCCCGATGCCATAGCCGGTGCACGCGGATGAGTTGCCAGCAGCTCGACGAGGCGTGGCTGAAGGGACATCCACTGCCAGCGATCGCGCAAGGCGCCGACAAGAACGGCCGCGGCCGCGTCCTGGTGGTTGGAGGTGCCGAATTCGTGCCCGGTGCGCTTCGCCTCACCGGCGAAGCTGCGCTACGCGCAGGCGCCGGAAAGCTGCAGATGGCGACCGTGCGATCTTCGGCCTTGTCCCTGGGCGTGCTCGTACCGGAGGCCGCCATGATCGCGCTGCCCGCCGACGAAGAGGGAGAAATCGCTCCTGCAGCAGCGGAAATATTGAAGGCTCGAATCAAGTCCTGCGACACGCTTGTCCTGGGACCAGGCATGAGCTCGGGCAAAGGAGCGCGGACATTTGTCGCCAATCTCCTCGATAGCCTCGATTTTCCTGGCAGTCTCATTCTCGACGCCGCGGCTCTGGTTTCACTGCGTGACTTCGACCCATCACGGTGGCGAGTAAAAGAGAATGTGATTTTTACGCCCCATTATGGGGAGATGGCTGCTCTTAGCGGCCTTTCAGTCGAGGAAATTAAGGCGAGGCCCTTGGCGGTAGCCATCGAAATGGCATCGCGATGGAGCGCAGTCATTCTCCTGAAAGGGGATAAAAGCTATGTGGCGTCGCCCGACGGAGAAAGTCTTGTCTATAGCGATGGCTGTGTCGGGCTCGGCACGGGTGGCTCGGGCGATGTCCTGGCTGGCCTCATCGGGGGCTTGGCAGCGCGGGGTGCACCCGCACTTCGTGCTGCTGCCTGGGGTGCCTGGGTCCATGGAAGAGCAGGAAGAACCTTGACGAAGGTCATTGGCGAAGTGGGTTTTCTGGCGCGCGAACTTGTGCCGCTTATTCCCGAAATCATCGATGGAGAACTTCAATAACCTGCTTTGAGCTGGAAGCTATCGTCAGCAGAAATGTTATGTCGACTACCGGTGAGGCTTAACAGGTGTACGTGGCCGCAGACCAGCAAGCTTTGGAGCGACAATCTGCGGCCGGTATGGGGTGAGGCAAAGGCGCTCGCGCGGTGACGTCATAGGGGCGACTAGCCCGGTCGGGCATATCTAGCCTTCCCTTCAATCAGGGTGCGTTCGGCAATGATGCCCGACTGAAGATTGCGCTCCATATGGACACCACCGGTCAGACTTGGGCGCTTGATGGAGCTGCCAATCTCGGCAGTTTGTTTTCACGCTTTCCGTAACGGAACTATTCTCCTTTATGTCCGATTCATACAATGCGAATCGATTGCATGAGCATAGCAGGATAGCGCGACCCGAAGGCTTCAAGCCTTTTACTGGCCCGCTCGGCTTTGCCGGGCGGGCCTTTGTTGTTTACGCGGCCCCTGCTTTTACAGCTGTCTTCTTGGCCCGCTCCTTCGATGCAATCGACGTCGACACAGTCGCACTGTTCCCTCGGCCGCTCGCGACCCAACCCAACCGGCTAGGAGCACCTCAAAGCGCGAATTCCTGACGCTACATGCCGATGCTACTCATCGCATGCTGGATCGGCCTCATGGCCTCGATCCAATTTACTGCCACGCTTTGTGCGCCTGTGCGAATGCCCTCGACGACAACATTGCTTTGCAGCAGATGCCCGACATCCTTCAGCTTTCCGATCTCCCAGAAAGCGCCATCACGAGCCTGGACATACAGGCTTGTCGCGCCCGCAATCAGCATGCCTTCAAGGCGGAAATATGAACCGATATTCATGTGCCTGATCTATGCGGGGCGGTATCGGATTCCATGTTTCGTGCCATATGCCGTGCGATTTCTCCGGCGATCCGAAACCAGTTTGTCATTCCGCAGGAACGAGCCCGCTGATCTTGCTGCCACCGCCCTGCTTCTCGCCTGCCAAAGCGTCTGTGTGATGTTGGACAGCAGATCATCATCGATGTCGGCATGGCTCCCAAAAGCCAATGCACATCGAAGATTGTCCGCGCCAAGGGCCTTGTGCAACGCTTTAAGCGCCGCGTATGATCCTGATATGTTCCAACCCCTTCACGCCAACCTCTCTGCCAACGCCGCGGCAACTGCACGAAATGGCGATACCGAAGAACCAGACTTCGTGGTCATCGACGTCGAGACGGCGTGCTCGCGTGTCAGCAGCATCTGCCAGATAGGCATTGTCGGCTTTCGCAACGGCGCTGTCGCGTTTGAGTATGAGACCCTTGTCGATCCGCAGGATCATTTCAGCAGCTTCAATACGCGGATCCACGGGATTGCTGCCAGCCACGTACTGGGCCAACCCTGTTTCGCTGACGTTCACGGCATCCTTCAAGCCCATCTGAATGGCCGCACGACCGTGGCCCATTCCTATTTTGACAAGGGCGCCCTCGCAGCAGCATGCCGTATAAATGATCGCGCGATGCTCGAGACCACATGGCTGGATAGTGTCCGAGTTGCCAAGCGCGCCTGGCCCGAGCTGCCCAGCCATCGGCTCAATATCGTGGCGAAACATCTGGGTATCCCGCTCAAGCATCATGATGCGCTCAGCGACGCCCGCGCGGCAGGCATGATCGTCGTGAAAGCGATCGATCATACCGGTTTGCAATTATCATACTGGCTGGCACCCCAGCCAAGAAAACGCGCAACGGCACCGCCCACGCCCGGTCCCGACGGCACATTGAAAGGTCAGCGCATTGCCATTCTTGGCGAGTCTCGCAACGGCCGCCTGGCGCAACAAATTGCCGCCAATGGTGGTCGGATCATGGCATCAGTCGGCGCAACAACGACTATGCTGGTGGTCGCAGCGGACGAGCCATTTGGCTATGTGCGTTATGACGCCGAATTCAAGAAGGCCGAAGCTCGTCGCCTGGCGGGCGATGATATCCATATCGTCTCGGCCAGCGCACTGCTCAGCACATTACCGGATCGGCGCGATGTCTGATCGCAGGACGCTTCGCCAGTGGCGCGTGTTACCTGGGCGAGGACATCTATCCAAGCGGCCATTCCATAATGTGGCGAGCACAATGGAGGGGGCCGACAGCCCCCTCCTGTCATGAAGGATTCTGCACCCGCCTTACTCTAGCGAGCAATGATCTTAGCGGAGCTGCGCCTTCGGGTGGGAAAACGAAACTCGATATCGACAGGTGGTAGCACCCGTCGACGCGATTGCGGTCCCATTGCCTTTGCGGGCAGATCAAGCAGGACTGACGGTGCGGACAAGCCGTCACTCAACATGTCAGCCCAGGCCATGGCGAGTTCCCTGCGACGGGGCATGTAGGCTGCGCGATTATACGCCCCTTCAACCTTGCCCGTAGGGACATGGGCAAGCATGAGGTCGATCACTTTGCGATCATGTTCCTTGCCTTCGCGCTCGGCCCACTCATTCATGATCGTAGAGAAGGCGGCGCGGAACCCATGAGGGACATGGTGGCCGTGGTAACCGGCCCGATTGAGAAGATAGCCGATGGCATTTTCGCTCATGGGGCGATGGGCGTGGCGGTTGCTGGGGAAAACCAGCGGTCCTTCACCCGTAAGCGGCCACACTGCCCTCAATACCGCCAATGCCTGTGGCGTGATCGGCACGAGATGATCGCCGTGGAGCTCATCCTTGCGATCGGCGTCGCCCTTCATCCTCCAGGCCGGAATGCGCCACAAGGGCTCCGAGCCGTTCAGATCCTCGAACTCATCCCACTGCGCGCCGCGCAGTTCACTGGGTCGCACCGCGGTCAGCGCGAGCAGACGAAGGGCGAGACGCGTGACGGGGCGCGCATAATCTTCCTCAGCCGTGCGGATCATCCGGCGAAGGGGAACGAGATCGGTGATTGCAGGCTGACGCCCTTTTCGCAGGGGCTTGAGGACCGCTCCCAGCTTCTCGGCAGGATCGCTCGTCGCGATACCCTCTGCGATACCATAGATGAAGACCGCTGAAATGCGCTGCCGGACGCGCTTTGCAGTCTCGATCGCGCCGCGCGCCTCGATCTCCCGCAAGACGCTCAGAACGAGCGGGGGCGTCAGCTGGGCGATCGGCATGTCACCGATGGCCGGAAACACATCCCTTTCCAGGCTGCGAATAATATCGGCGGCATGTACGATAGCCCATTGCGCTTTGGCATTCTCATGCCACGCCCGCGCGACCCGCTCGAAGGTCTGCCTGCCGGCCTCGAGCTTGGCCACAACCTTGAGTTTCCTCAGGATCGTGGGATCGTCGCCTTCCATCAGATGTCCGCTGGCCTCATCCCGCTTCGCTCGGGCATCCGCCAATCCCACCTGGGGCCAGGCGCCGAAGGCCATCGTTTTCTGCTTGCCGTCGTAGCTGTAATTCCACCGCCACAGCTTTCCCCCGCTCGGCGTCACGAGCAGGAACAGGCGATTGGTGTCGGTCAGTTTGTAGGATTTGGGGCGGGGCTTGGCCGCCCGGACTTTGGCGTCACTGAGCATCGGTCGTCGTCTCCAAAAAGTACCACGTTTTTCGACCGCCGAGACCACGAATCAGTACCACAATCACCGCAAAACGCCTGCGGAGGGCTGTGGACGACTGCGGCCGAGCTGGTGAGCCAAGCGTCAGTAATCAGGGAGAAAAAGTCGATATCAGTGGACTTCTGGAGACCCCTGCGGAGGGTCAAATGGCGGAGAGGGTGGGATTCGAACCCACGTTACGGTTTCCCGTAAACCGCATTTCGAGTGCGGCGCATTCGACCACTCTGCCACCTCTCCGCAGAAGGTTCGCAGGGCGCCTACAGCCCTGTGTTCCCGGTCGAGCGGCGGCCATTAGCGGATGAAATCGCACTTGCCAAGCGACCTTCGGGGTATTTTTCTTGTGTCGGCGCGGCGCGGCCCTAAATTGGACTTATGAAAGAGATGAGTCAGATTTTTGGCGCGGGCATGACGGCCCCGCCGATCGTCCATGCGCGCTTCAGCATCGGCGACGTGGTCAAACACCGGATGTTCGGATTTCGCGGCGTCGTATTCGACATCGATCCGGTCTTCGCCAATAGCGAGGAATGGTATGAGGCCATTCCCGAGGCCGCCCGCCCCGACAAGCATCAGCCATTCTACCATCTCCTCGCGGAAAATGGCGATTCCAGCTATGTCGCCTATGTCAGCCAGCAAAATCTGGTGACGGACGACAGCGACGAGCCGGTCGATCATCCCGCCATTTCCGGCATGTTCGGCACGTACGCCAAGGGCAAATATCGGCTGCGTGCGCTGCATCGCCACTGATCAAGGGTCTGCGCTGCCCATTCATCGCTCAAGTTTGCGATTGATCCGCGGCCCGGCGGGATTATGACCGGACCCTTGGCATGATCGACAAGGGGTGAGCGGTGGCGAACGAACAGGCACAGGCTAGCGGCATGGCCGAATTGACGCTGCGCGGCGTCATCCTGGGCGCGCTCATCACGCTCGTCTTCACCGCCGCCAATGTCTATCTTGGCCTCAAGATCGGCCTGACCTTCGCCACCTCGATCCCGGCGGCGGTCATTTCCATGGCAGTGCTGCGGCTGTTTTCCACCGGCACCATCCTGGAAAACAACATCGTCCAGACTATCGCGTCGGCGGCCGGCACCCTGTCGGCGATCATCTTCGTGCTGCCGGGCCTGGTCATCATCGGATGGTGGCAAGGCTTTCCCTACTGGCTGTCGGCCTTCACCATCGCGACCGGCGGCATATTGGGCGTCATGTATTCCGTGCCGCTGCGCCGCGCGCTGGTGACGGGGTCCGACCTGCCCTATCCCGAAGGCGTGGCCGCCGCCGAAGTGCTGAAAGTCGGTGCCGGATCGCGCGAGGGGCTGGAGGAAAACAAGCGCGGGCTTGCCGCCATCGTCGCCAGCGCCCTGTCCGCCGCCACCTTCTCGATCGTCGCCAAGACGCGGCTGATCGCGGAGGAAGCCGCCACTTTCTTCAAGCTGGGCGCGGGCGCGACGTCGGTATCGACCAGTTTTTCCATGGCGCTGATCGGCGTAGGACACCTCGTCGGCCTGTCGGTGGGCGTCGCCATGTTCATCGGCCTGCTGATCAGTTGGGTCGGCCTGGTCCCCTATCTGACCGCGCCGGTTGCTGCCGGTGCCGATCTCAGCACGGTGGTTGGCACCATATTCAGCACCAAGGCGCGCTTTATTGGCGCGGGAACGATCGGCGTCGCCGCCATCTGGACCCTGCTCAAGATTCTTGGCCCCATCATCAGCGGCATCCGCTCCGCGCTCGCCGCCAATGCCACGCGCAAGGCGGGCAATGCCGGGCTGCTCGACATTACCGAGCGTGACCTGCCGATCGGCATCGTCGCCGGCACGATCGTCGCCGCGATGCTGCCCATTGCCCTCTTGCTCTGGGTCTTCGCGCAGGGCGGGCCAATCGCCCTCAACCCCGTGCCGGTGATCGGCCTGACGCTGGCCTATGTGCTGGTGGCGGGCATCGTCATCGCGTCGGTCTGTGGCTATATGGCGGGCCTGATCGGCGCATCGAACAGCCCGATTTCGGGCGTCGGCATCCTCGCCGTGCTGGGCGCGTCGCTGCTGCTGGCCGCCATTTACGGGTCGGGTGGCGACGAGGGACAGACGCAGGCGCTGATCGCCTATGCCCTGTTCACCACAGCCATCGTCTTTGGCATTGCGACCATTTCGAACGACAATCTTCAAGACCTCAAGACCGGGCAGCTTGTCGGCGCGACCCCGTGGAAGCAGCAGCTTGCGCTGGTGCTGGGCGTCATCTTCGGCGCTTTGGTGATCCCGCCAGTGCTGGATCTGCTCAACAGCGCCTTCGGCTTTGCCGGGGCGAGCGGCGCGGGCGCCAATGCGCTGCCGGCCCCGCAGGCCGCTCTCATTTCGGCGCTGGCCAAGGGCGTGTTGGGCGGCGATCTCGACTGGGGCCTGATCGCCATCGGGGCGGGCATCGGCGTCGTCGTGATCATCATCGACGAAGCGCTGGGCCGCGCGGGCAAGCTGCGGCTGCCGCCGCTGGCCGTGGGCATGGGCATTTACCTGCCGATGGCGCTCACGCTGCTGATCCCAGTCGGCGCGGTGATCGGTCATATCTATAATCGCTGGGCGCTGCGGCAGGCGAACCCGGAATTTGCCGAGCGCATGGGCGTGTTGATGGCGACCGGCTTCATCGTGGGCGAAAGCCTGTTCGGCGTCGCCTTCGCCGGCATCGTCGCGGGAACCGACAGCGATGCGCCGCTGGCGCTGGTCGGGGAAAGCCACTGGGCGGTGCCCTTCGCCATCCTAATCTTTGCTACGGTGATCGCGGGCCTCTATGCGCGCCTGCGGGGCTGGGCCAGCCGCCCCCTGTCCTAAAGGGAAGGGGACATGGCGCGCCTTTTATGCGTTGCTTCTTTTCAAAGGCAACCAGGGAAACGCGCCGGACAATGACGACAGGGGAAAGCCGCAGGACACCGCAGGATCTGACATATGTGTCCTTGGAACGGGAGGAAGACAGGCTGTACTGGACCAACCGGTTCAACGTGTCGGGCGATGAGCTGGCCGAAGCGGTCGAAACCGTCGGGAACGACGTCGATGCGGTCGCCGCCTATCTCAACGTCGGTCGCTGAATTTACCGCTTACTTTTCCGGGCGTTCACGTAACTGCAACCGCAATTACATTTTTCCGTCATCGTGATGGAATGAAGCTGTCGCAATAATCTCCGATGGGCCGGACAGCCGGCAAGCGCGCGCACATGGGGCGCAACGCTACGGCAACAGGGAGATTCCAACATGAACCGCCTTTTCCGCGGCGCGAGCCGCGCTGCCCTTATCCTTGCGCTCTCCATGCCCGCCGCCGCGATCGCCGGCACGATCAGCGGCACGGTGTCGGACGGCACCGGAACCCGCGCCCTTCAATCAACGCAGCTGACCATCGTCGAACTGGGCCGCATCGCCGAAGCCGGCCGCGACGGGTCCTACCGCTTCCCCGACGTCGCGCCGGGCACCTATACGATCGAGGCGCGCTATGTCGGCGCCGACCCGGTCCGCACCACCGTCGTGGTGCCGGCGACCGGCGACGTGGATGCTGACATCCGCATCGGCTCCAATGTCGACGCATCCATCATCGTCGTCGGCCAGGTCGCCAACCAGGCGTCGGCCCTGTCGCGCCAGCGCGCTGCCGATGGCGTTGAAAGCGTGCTGACCCGCGACGCGATCGGCCAGTTTCCCGACCAGAATGTCGCGGAATCGCTCCGCCGCCTGCCCGGCATCAACATATTGAACGATCAGGGCGAAGGGCGTTTCGTATCGGTGCGCGGTCTTGATCCCGAACTCAACGCGGCGTCGGTCAACGGCGCGCGCCTGCCCGCGCCGGAAAGCGATGTCCGCTCGGTGGCGCTGGATGTGGTGCCGTCCGAACTGATCGAATCAATCGAGGTTAAGAAGTCCCTGACGCCCGACATGGATGCCGACACGATCGGCGCCTCGATCGAGATCAACACCACCAGTGCCTTCGACCGCAAGAAGGACCTGTATTCGGTCAAGCTAGAGGGCAGCTACAACGATTATTCGGGGGAAGTCACGCCCAAGGGCAGCGTCGATTTTTCGACCCGTCTGACCGACAGCTTCGGTGTGTCGGGCGGTTTCAGCTATTACAAGCGCAAGTTCGAAACCGACAATATCGAGGCGGCTGACTGGACCACCAGCGAAGACGGCATCGTTTATGCCGAAACGATGGAATATCGCGACTATGACGTCACCCGCAAGCGGATCGGCGCGACGCTCAATTTCGACTGGATGCCCAGCGACACGACCAAGCTCTATGCGCGCGGCATCTACAACCAGTTCGACGACCAGGAATATCGCCGCCGCCTGACCTTCGTTCTGGACGAAGAACCCGCGTCGGGCGATGCCGACAGCGCCTTTTTCACTGATGAGGATGGCCGGATCGAAGTGCGCCGCGACCTCAAGGACCGGTTCGAACGCCAGCGCATCAAGTCGATCGTGCTGGGCGGCACGACCGAAACCGGCCCGTGGAAGCTCACCTATTCGGCCAGCTGGTCGGAATCGACCGAAAAGGAAGCCGGGTCGATCGACCCTGTCCGCTGGCGCGCCCGGTTCGACGGCGATGGCGTGGATGTGAACTTCAACTATGACGACCCGCGCGTCCCCCTGTTCGAAGTGACGAGCGGCGCCGACCTGTTCAACGATCCGTCGGAATATAGCTTCAACCGCATCGAACAGACGGTGCTGTCGGACTCGCGCGATCGCGAATATGCGTTGAAGGGCGATATTTCCCGTGCCTTCGTCACCGACAGCGGCACCTTCACCGTGCAGACAGGCATGAAGGCACGCTGGCGCAAGAAAAGCTATGATTTCACCATGGCCTATTATGGCGATGGCGACCTGGAATTGGGCGATGTGCTGGGCGACCAGACCTATCGCCTCGCCAATCTCGGCCCACTGCCCGCCAAGGGCGCGGCGAGCGACTATTTCTACGCCAATCCCGGCGCCTTTGAACTCGACCCGATCACCAGCGCCTATGAATCGGCCGCGCCCGATTACAGCGCGACGGAAGACATTCTGGCCAGCTATCTGCTCGGTCGGTGGGACAGTGATACGGTGCGCATCATCGGCGGCGTCCGTGTCGAACAAACGCGCAACGCATTGCGCGGCAACCTGACGCAATATGAGCTGGACGACGAAGGCGAAGCGACCGGCGTCGTGACCACGCCTAATGTCTTTACCAAAAACTACACCAACTGGCTGCCCAGCCTGACCGCGCGCTTCGAACCAAGCCGTGGTCTGGTGCTGCGCGCGGCGGGTTATAAGAGCTTGGTCCGACCCAAGCTGTCGCAACTGGCGCCGCGCTTCCTTCTGGACGAGGACTTCGCCGCCGAATTCGGCAACCCCGACCTCAAACCCTATCGGGCATGGAACCTCGATGCATCGGCAGAATGGTATTTCAGCGGCAACGGCGCGCTGACCGCTGGTTTCTTCTGGAAGTCGATCAAGGATTATACCGCAGAAATCCGCGACTTCACCGACGGCACCTATAATGGGGTCGCCTATAGCGAGGCGCGATATTTCGTGAATGGCGACACCGCCAAGGTGAAGGGCGTCGAATTGTCTTACAGTCAGGTGTTCAGCTTCCTGCCTGCGCCGTTCGACGGGCTGCTGACGAACCTCAATTACACCTATACCGACGCCACCGGCCGCATCACCAGCTATGATGATGACGACAATGCCTATAGCCGCAAGATCGCCCTGCCCAATGCGTCCAAGCATACGTTCAACGCGGTGCTGGGCTATGAAAAGGGTCCTCTCTCGCTGCGCGCGGCGGGCACCTACCGCAGCAAATATCTTGATGAGCTGGGCGATGGCCCCGACAGCGACCGGTTCGTGGACAATCACTTCCAGCTCGACCTGTCGGCGAAATATAAGCTGCTGCCGGGCGTGCGTCTGTTCGCGGACTGGGTGAACGTCAACAACGCCAAATATTATGCCTATCAAAACTACGGCGGTGCGCGTCGCCTGCTGCAATATGAGGAATATAACTGGACGGTGAAGTTCGGCGTGTCGGCCAGCTTCTGATCCTTTAACTCTCCTCATCTCTGCCGGCCGCCGCGCGCGGCCGGCAGTCCTGTTTTCATGAAGGGACGCGCATGATCCGTCTTTCTTTCGCAGCGCTGCTGCTCGGCTCGGCGCTGCCGGCAATGGCGCAACCTGCGTCTCAGCCCTCCGTTCCGCGTTCGGCCGGCACCCCTTATGCCGCGCGCACCCTGCCCGACCGGATCATGCTGACGCCCGCGGCAGACCCATCCCGCGGCATGGCGGTGAGCTTCCGCACCGATATCGCCCAATCGGCGAGCGAGGCGCAGATCGCTATTTCGGTTGATGGTCCCACGCTGGAGGAAAAGGCGACGACCGTCACTGGTCCCGCCGGCGTGGCCAAGGACAGCGCCAATGGCCCGGCGCTCTATCACCAGATTCGCTTCACCGACCTGACGCCGGACACCGTTTATGCCTATCGGCTCAAGGGCAGCGCGGGCTGGAGCGAGTGGTTGCAATTCCGCACCGCCGCCACGCAGGCAAAGCCCTTTCGCTTCCTGTATCTGGGCGACATCCAGAACGGCATCCTCACCTATGCCAGCCGCGTCATCCGTCAGGCCTTCCATGCCAATGGCGGCATCGAGCTGGTCCTGCACGCGGGCGACCTCGCTGCCCAGCGCGACGATCTGGATCATGACGACGAATGGGGCGAATTCAATCAGGCCGGCGGCTATAACTGGTCCATCGTCCCGCAACTGCCCGCGACGGGCAATCACGAATATATCGACGTGACGCTGCCCAATGGGCAGGAAAGCCGTACGCTCGGCCCTTATTTCCCCCTGCAGTTCGCCTTGCCCGACAATGGCGCGCCCGGCGTCGGGACCACCTATTTTGTCGATTATCAGGGCGTGCGGTTCATCGTCATGGACGGCACGTCGGCCATCGAACTGGGCACCATGGCGCAGCAGACCCGCTGGCTGGACCAGACATTGGCGTCCAGCAAGGCGACATGGAACGTCGTGCTGTTTCACCAACCGGTTTTCACCTGCGCCCGACCCGATGATACGCCAGAGATCAAGGCGGCATGGCAACCGGTTTTTGAAAGCCGCAAGGTCGATCTGGTGCTGCAAGGCCACGACCATTGCTACAGCCGCCTGACGTCCGAGGCGGGGCGCGCAGCGTCAGCCGAGGTGCGAGCGGATGGCGCGGTTCAGGGACCGGTCTATCTCGTCTCCGTCACGGGTTCGAAAATGTACGGCCTTAACGACCGCGCCCGCACCCAGCCCGACAAGACCGCCGAAGCGACCGAACTTTACCAGATCGTGGATGTGGCGGGCGACCGGCTGGCATTCCGCACCTATACAGCGTCGGGCAAGCTCTATGACGGGTTCGACCTGCACAAGCGCGCCGACGGCAATCACCTGACGGACACGACCGAGCCGACCATCGCTCAGCGCACCTGCACTGGCAATGTCGGCCCGGACGGGGGCAAATGCGTCGCCCGCGCCAAATGAGGAGCAGTAGCATGAAGCGTGTCATTCTTCCCCTGACCGGCCTGCTCGCGCTTGCGGCCTGCGCGACCGCGAACCAGGACGTGCCGGTCAAGGTCCGCATCGCCAATGCGACGCCAGCCGTTTCCGTCACCGCGCGCGGCGAAACCGCGCCGGTCGGCACCGCCAATGCCGACGCCGCCGACGACCCCGCAATCTGGCGCAATGCTGCCGATCCCGCGCAGAGCCTGATCGTGGGCACCGACAAGAAGGCCGGGCTCTACGTCTATGGTCTGGATGGCAAGACCCGCGACTTTCTGGACGCGGGCCGCGTCAACAATGTTGATCTGAAGGATGGCGTCATCATCAACGGCGCGCTGGGCGTGCTGGTCGCCGCGTCCGATCGCAGCGATGTCGCCCATGCCAGGGTCGCGCTGTTCCGGCTCGATACCGCGACCGCGAAGCTGACCGCCATCGGCAAGGTCGATGGCGGCACGGGCGAAGCCTATGGCCTTTGCCTGGGCCGCGATGACAGCGGCCTGTCGGCCTTCATCGTGCTGAAGGACGGGACCATCCACCAGATTGCGGTCGACACGTCGGGCGCGGCACCCACCGGGCGTATCGTGCGCACCATGAAATTGAGCAGCCAGGCCGAAGGCTGCGCAGTCGATGACCGTACGCACACCCTTTATGTCGCCGAAGAGGATGTCGGCCTGTGGCGCTTCGACGCGCGCGCCAATGGCGCGACCACGCCGACGAAAATCGCCGCGGCGGACGGCAAGAACCTCGTCATGGATGCAGAGGGCGTGGCCATCGCGCCGATCGGCGAGAAGGACGGCTATGTCATCGTGTCGAGCCAGGGCGACAATGCCTATGTCCTCTATCGCCTGCGCGACGACGCCTATGTCGGCCGTTTTCGCGTCGTCGATGGCCAGGTTGGCGGGTCGGAGGAAACCGACGGCATCGAAGTGATGCTGGGCGATTTCGGCCCGGCCTATCCCGGCGGCCTCTTCGTCGCGCAGGATGGCCATAACGCGGCGGCCGCGCAGAATTTCAAGCTCGTCGCCTGGGACGATATCGCCAAGGCGCTCGGCCTGCCGCATTGACGCAAGGAGAGGGAGGTAGTCACAAAGACGCCCCCCTCCCCACAGCCCCTTGGTCTGACGCTGCCCTTGCTCTATGGGGGCAGGCCTGTCCAATTTGAGGGAAGCCGATTTGATCCTGGACCTTGCCGCGGCCGCTTCGAGTGCCATCCACTTCAACGATCTGGGGCTTGATCCGGTTGCCCTCGACCTCGGCTTCTTTCAGCTGAAATGGTATAGCCTGGCCTATCTCGCCGGCATCCTGATCGGCTATTGGTATCTGCTCAAGCTGGTCGCGCAGCCCGGATCGCCGATGGCGCGCCGTCATGCCGACGACATGATCTTCTATGCAACGCTGGGCATCATCATCGGCGGGCGGCTCGCTTACGTGATTTTCTACCAGCCTGAAATTCTGGCCAATCCGCTGGACATTTTCAAACTGTGGAATGGCGGCATGTCCTTCCATGGCGGCGCGGTGGGCGTGTCGCTCGGCATCCTCTACATGGCGCGGAAGGAAAAGCTGAGCTGGCTGCGGATCCACGATTATGTCGCCTGCGTCGTGCCCTTCGGCCTGTTCTTCGGCCGGCTCGCCAATTTCGTGAATGGCGAATTATGGGGCAAGGGGACAGACGTGCCCTGGGCGATCGTCTTTCCCACCGGTGGCGACGTCCCGCGCCATCCCAGCCAGCTGTATGAAGCAGGGCTGGAGGGCATCGTCCTGTTCCTGATCCTGGCATTTGCCTTCTGGAAGACCAAAGCACGCTACAAGCCGGGCATGCTGGTCGGCATCTTCCTGCTGGGCTATGGCTGTTTCCGCTTCGCCGTCGAATATTTCCGCGAAGCCGATGCGCAATTAATGGAATTTGCGGCGCGCACCGGGCTGCATATGGGTCAGTGGCTCTGTATTCCGATGATCCTGGCTGGCCTCTATTTTATCCTGACCGCCAAGGGCCGGCGCCTGCGCGTCGAACCGGTCGCAGGAAGCGCCAGTGTCGCCTGATCCGCTGCCGCTGGCCGACAGGCTGGCGCGGCAGATCGCCTCTGGCGGACCGATTTCGGTCGCCCATTATATCGCCGAGGCAAACCAGCATTATTACGCCACGCGCGATCCCTTGGGCGCGGAGGGCGATTTCACGACCGCGCCGGAAATCAGCCAGATGTTCGGGGAGCTTGTCGGGCTGGCGCTGGCCGACATCTGGATGCGGTCGGGCCGAAGCGGGCAGGCCGCCTATGTCGAACTCGGCCCCGGACGCGGCACGCTGGCGTCCGATGCCCTGCGCGCGATGCAGCGCGCCGCCCTGGCGCCGCCAGTGCATCTGGTGGAAACCAGTCCAGCGCTGCGCGGCCGGCAACAGGCGCTGCTGCCCACCGCGATCCACCATGACACGATCGCCAGCCTGCCCGATCAGGGGCCGCTGCTGGTTGTCGCCAATGAATTTTTCGACGCGCTGCCCGTCCGCCAATGCATCCGGGTGGGTGACGAATGGCGCGAGCGGGTGCTGCTGCCGCGCGAAGAGCCGGGCCGCTTCATCGCGGTCGCAGGCTATCGCCGCATCGAATCGGGCTTGCCGCCGATTGCGGCGGATGCGCCCGACGGTGCGATCCTGGAATCGCCGATCGCAGCCGCGGAAATCGCCTATGCCCTGGCGCAGAAGATCGCGCGGCAGGGCGGCGCGGCGATCATCGTCGACTATGGCTATGAAGGGCCGGCGCTGGGCGACACGCTTCAGGCGGTGAAGGCGCACCGGTTCGCCGATCCCTTCGCCGATCCGGGCGAGGTGGACCTCACCACCCATGTCGATTTCACCATGCTCGGCAATATGGCTCGGCAGGCGGGGCTGCGCGTTCATGGCCCGGTGGGTCAGGGCAGCTTCCTGCGCCAGCTGGGCATCGACGCCCGCGCCGCGCAGCTGGCCGC